>CAZEZE010000239.1:0-4733 GCA_964516445.1 uncultured Chitinophaga sp.
CGACTCCCGACTCCCGACTCCCGACTCCCGACTCCCGACTCCCGACTCCCGACTCATTACTGTCCCTGCGCCAAACTATACCCCTTCTTCTCCCCCCAGCAATTCAGTAATTCGAATGAACAGATCTTGAAATTACCGCTCATACTTACATAGAGTCCGATCACATCCTGCTGGTTCAGCGGGAAGTTGTCGATACTCTCAAAACGTACATTGTACTGGTTCACGAGGTTGGTATAAACCGAACCGGTTGGCCACACCTGTGTGCCGCGGTTGCTGATGTTAACGAGGTTGAATTTTACCCCCGCATGCCGCTTGCATTTTTCGGCAATAGCCGTTGGTTGTTCATCACTTTCAATGAACAGGTCAACTCCTGCAATTGTTTCAGGGCCTTCTTCCAGTGATACCATCATGGGATTGATCTCCAGTTTCAGCGGGGCGGGTGTACCGGGTTTGTTGGCAATGATCTCTTTCGCACCCAGGGCGGGCAGCTTGCCAAAATTGCCGATGATCGCCTCCGCGAATTGTGTGGTATTCACAGAAGGAACGGACTTGTCTCCGAAATCCCCGGTATGCACGCCTTTCTCCAGCGTGTATAAAAGCGCGTTTTCAATGATGGCCGCGTTCTCGGTTAATCCAACATGACGGAGCATGGCCAGTCCGCTCAGCAGCAGGGCGGTGGGGTTAGCAATATTTTTCCCGGCAATATCGGGGGCGGTTCCGTGCACCGCTTCAAAAATGGAAATATGATCCCCGATATTGGCAGAAGGGGCAAATCCAAGTCCGCCCACCAGTCCCGCGCAAAGATCAGATACAATATCGCCCTGCAGGTTGGTCAGCACCACCACATCGAAAGTGTCGGGCCGGGTCACCAGTTTCATACAGAGATCATCCACGATCACATCATCAGCTTTCAGTTCCGGGAATTCTTTGGCCACCTCATAAAAACATTCGAGGAAGAGCCCGTCGGTGATCTTCATGATATTGGCCTTATGCCCGCAGGTAATGCGGCTGGCTTTTTTTTGTCTCGCCATTTCAAAAGCATAGCGGATGACCTGCAGGCTTCCCGGGCGGGTGATGAAGCGACGGCTCAGGGCTACATCATGCGTGAGCATATGCTCGATGCCTCCATATGTGTCTTCGATATTTTCACGAACAACTGTTATATCGATCGGGATGCCGGCCTTGCTGAAAACAGTATCCACCCCATGGAGAGTCTGGAAGACCCTTTTGTTGGCAAAAGTGTTCCAGGTCTTGCGGGCCGTGACATTGATACTTTTTACCCCTTTACCCTTAGGGGTTTCCATCGGGCCCTTAAAAAGCAGTCCCAGTGTTTCGATGGTTTGTTTGGCGTCGGGTGTCATGCCGTTGTTGAATCCCTTGTCAAACACCCATTTACCCATTTCCACCAATTCGTATTCCAGCGGTACTTTATTGGCTTTAAAAATGCCCAGGACAGCATCCATGATCTCGGGTCCTATTCCGTCACCCTTTGCAACAGCTATTTTCATTCTGAATTCTTTAAATGTGGCGCAAAATTACGATGCCCCTGCTGAAATAATATTAAAAAAGGGGGTGGATTTCTTTTCCCCGCTATTTTCTTTACTTTTATGCTATGACCAGCATGATTTCCGAAGGGGTGAAGGTAAGTGTGGAAACATTTTACCAGCAGGACTACAGCAATCCGCAGCAGTCCGAATTCATGTTTGCCTATCGTATTACCCTTGAGAACCATAATGCTTTTCCTATCAAACTCCACCGCCGGCACTGGCATATCTTCGACAGCAACGGGAGTTACCGTGAAGTGGAAGGGGAAGGAGTGATCGGGGTTCAGCCCACCCTGCAACCGGGTGAAAATTACCAGTATGTGAGCGGTTGCAACCTGCGTACCGATATGGGTAGGATGAGCGGCAGCTATGAGATGGAAAACCTGTATTCCCGGAAAATATTCTCGGTCAGCATTCCTGCCTTTGAGATGGTCGCCCCCATGAAAAATAACTGATCAGTTCCCGATCTTTCTTGTCCGCTCCTTCATCAGGGTTATGGCCTCTTCCTTTGAATTAAAGATGGCACCATTGATGTTCACCAGGTTATCCGCCAGTTTATCGTAGCGCTTGGTGAGTAGCCAGGTAAAAATATGGAGATAGTGTATGCCGTCAAATACGATTGCCTTATTGGCCGCAAACTCATCTTTTCTTTTTAAAAACTCACCAGGCATTTCCGTATAGTGCATCCCCGGCCGCAGGTGGTGGATGATATGATACCCGTCATTCCAGCAGGTCTTGTTATAAACGGTGTTGATGCAATTGATGGAGTTGGTATAGAGGTTACCCGGATCGGCTGCATCTATAAAAGAGTGTTGAGCCCAGTTACCCAGCATCATTACAAGCCTCGCGAAAAAAAGAGGGACTATAAAAACAACCATGGTTGCCTTCAGGTTCACAAAACACATAGCAATGCAAAATGCCATATAGATATATTCACCCGCAGTAAGCCGCTGGTAAAGTTTTTTCCTTTTCCGGTTGAAGAGATAGCGGATCGTATTGATCACTCCCAGGAAAATAAAGTTCAGGAAATAAGCGATGAAACCGCGGACACTGTCGCGCTGGTAGCCCATCGTGCTGCTGGTGTCGTCGGGCATATTGTTCTCAATATGGTGCATGCCCATATGATGACTGAAATAACCTTCGGGTGCATGCCCAAATAAAGGACAAAGTATCCAGGTAATATAGGTATGGAAGAATTGCTGATAGGGCGCCTTTAAAGTTTTGCGATGGCATAAGCAATGGAACATCAGCCCGAACCTTCCTTTGAAATATAATTGTGAAACATAAAAATAGGGAATGGCAACAGCCCACCATACCCAACCTGTAAACAGGGGTGTGAACAGAAGTATCGCAACCGGAACAACCAGCAGGTGGATCTTTGTAAGCAGGTAAATAAAGGGAAGGTCCCTTTTATCATTCATGATCCTTAACCATAGCCTGTCATAGAGGTTATAATTTTCTTTTGGTATATAAACCGGGTCGGTTAAAGTGGTGGTAAGTGACTTCATGTGACGGGTAAATGTAATCAATAAATGACCCGGAAAGACACGCTGTGGAGGAGAAACACAAAGAAGATGATCCGGGGCAATACGAACGGCTGTTCATCATCGGGGTTTGTACTTGGCCTCTTCCATAATCTTCCGGGCCGGAAGTTTCATGATCTCTTCCGGTTTCATGCCCGGGTTCTTTGCCACGAATTTCCGTATGATCTGCCACCCGATCCATTGTCCCAGGTTACCGGGTGAGTATTCCTGTGAGAAACCCTGTGTAAAGGGACCTTCCCCGATATAATTCTGGATAACGGTGGGGTTAAGCGAGTTCAGGTCCTCATTCCGTACGATCCCGGTCCAGATCTGTCCTTCGTTTTCATGGCACCAATCCAGTTGCAGTTGTGAGTAACCTGTTTTAACAGAATCCGGCGCCTGCGGCAGGAATTTATCAAGCAGGTACCATTGTTTGCCTTTTTCCACCATTTGTTCAACCAGGGGTTTCCCGGCACTCTGGTCCGGGAACAATTCCAAAACGACCGCTTTCATGCAGTTGGCCGTGATGTATTCCGGTGAAAAACGGCGGGAGATATACAGGGGGAAGAGTTCCTGCATCTGGGTGGTTTGGTAGACGGAAAAATCCCTGCCGGCGAATTGCTGTAAACCGATGGCCAGCCCGTTGGCCGTGGTGGCCACTCCCGGGGCATCGAAGGGGCCGAGGAATAAAGTGACCTTGCCCGTTTTATAGCCGGGGAAATAATATTTGACAAAGCGGAAGGCCTGCTGGAGTTCCTTCCGCAGCCAGGCCAGGTTATTATATTTTGACTTCAGCGAATCATAAATGGAGGAATAACCCCGGATGAATTCACGGGTCACAAGCAGGGTGTTTGTATCGATGACGGAGCCGCTCACACCCAGTACTTCGTGCATATAATCTTCATAAAAACCCGGGTGCTCCTGCCGGAGCCGCTGCAGGCCCGCCTTCAGTTGAAGCGTGTCGATCATGAAAAAATCCCTGTCAAAACGCTCGATTTGCAATTCCACTTTTATGTCAGAAACATCCGGGATACCCTTCCTGTTGTTACAGGAGAACAGGAAAGCCGTAAAAAGTAAAAAGTAGCAGATCTTTTTCATGGTGATTGAAACGATACGGGTCCAATTTTGTTGTTCCGGACGAAAGTACGCCAAGAAAGTTTAGCGTAATTTTGCAGGATGAGGATCGCTCTTGCTCAACAGAATTACCATATCGGCAATTTCGCTGATAACACCCGTAAGATCATTGAAGGGATCCGGCAGGCAAAAGAAATGAAGGCCGACCTCGTGCTGTTTTCAGAGCTCTGTATATGCGGCTACCCGCCAAGGGATTTCCTTGAATTTGATGATTTCATCCGCAAATGTTTTGCTGCGATCGATACGATTAAAATGCACGCAGACAGCATCGGGGTAATTGTAGGCGCGCCGGACAGGAACCCGGTACGGGAAGGGAAGGACCTTTTTAACGCGGCCTGGTTTTTATATGAACAGCAGGTTAGGGGGGTAGCGCACAAAACCTGTCTCCCCAATTATGATGTGTTTGACGAGTACCGGTATTTTGAACCCGCCTATAACTGGAATATCATAGAATTCAAAGGAAAAAAAATCGCCCTGACCATCTGCGAGGATATCTGGAACCTGGGTGATAACCCGCTTTACCGCAACTGCC
>CAZEZE010000240.1:0-4727 GCA_964516445.1 uncultured Chitinophaga sp.
AAAACTGGCCCGGAAATACAACGTGAAGATCATTGCCAGCAATGACTCGCACTATGTGGATGTGGAAGATTACAATGCCCACGACATCCTGCTTTGCATCAATACCGGCGAGAAATTCGCCACGGAAAAACAACGGGAGTTCACGGATGATGATGTGCATGCCAGGAACAAGCGTTTTGCTTTTCCCAATGACCAGTTCTATTTCAAGACCACCGGTGAGATGAGCAAGGTCTTTGGCGACCTGCCGGAAGCCATCGACAATACCAACGAGATCGTTGACAAGGTTGAACTGCTCAACCTCACCCGTGATATCCTGTTACCCAATTTCCCTATCGATAAGAAATTCCAGTTGCATCATAAGGAAGAGACCATCGGCAAGTACACCGTCTCCGCCGAATCCATCAACCAGTGGGAATACCTGCGGCATATCACCTGGGAAGGCGCCACCCGGCGATATTCGGAGATCACGGATGAAATCAGGGAGCGTATCGATTTCGAACTCTTTACCATCAAGATGATGGGTTTTGCAGGATACTTCCTGATCGTAAGCGATTTTATACGGGCGGGCCGGGAAAAAGGTGTTTTCATCGGGCCGGGAAGGGGTTCAGCTGCGGGCTCTGTGGTGGCCTATTGCATCGGTATCACCAATATCGATCCGATCAAATACAATCTCCTGTTTGAAAGGTTCCTCAATCCCGACCGGAAGTCTATGCCCGATATCGATACGGACTTTGATGATGAGGGGCGCCAGAAGGTGATCGACTATGTGGTGGAAAAATACGGCAAGCAGCAGGTTGCACAGATCATCACGTATGGTACGATGGCTGCTAAAATGAGCATCAAGGACGTGGCGAGGGTGATGGACCTGCCCCTGCCCGAATCGAACGCGCTTGCCAAGCTGGTACCCGACCGCCCCGGTATTGAACTGAAAAGAGTGTTGCATGCCCCGATGAAAATAAAAGACGGTGAAAAATCACTCGAAGAAAAGGATGGACTGCAAAACGATGACCTGGAGAATGTGAAGAAACTCCGGGAAGTGTATAAGTCGGAGAACACGCTTGCGGGACGTGTTTTGCACGAGGCCGAAAGACTGGAGGGATCCGTACGCAATACGGGTATCCATGCAGCGGGTATCATCATCGCTCCGAAGGACCTGACCGAAATGATCCCCGTGGCCATTGCCAAAGATTCGCCTTTATGGGTCACACAGATCGAAGGAAATGATATTGAAAGTGCCGGTATCCTTAAAATGGATTTCCTGGGATTGAAGACCCTGACCATCATTAAGAACGCGCTGGTCCTCATCAAACAGAACCACGGCGTTGAGATTGATATCGACAAGATCCCGCTGGATGATAAAAAGACCTTTGAGCTTTACCAGCATGGCTCTACCATCGGCACATTCCAGTTTGAGAGTACCGGGATGCAGAAATACCTGCGGGAACTCAAACCTGACAAATTCGGCGACCTGATCGCCATGAACGCGCTGTATCGTCCAGGCCCCATTGCTTATATCCCCAATTATATCGACCGGAAGCACGGCCGGGAGGCCATCAGTTATGATCTTCCGGAAATGGAAGAATACCTGCAGGAAACCTATGGTATCACCGTGTACCAGGAGCAGGTAATGTTGCTGGCACAGAAACTGGCCGGGTTCAGCAAGGGAGACGCGGATATTTTACGCAAAGCGATGGGCAAAAAGCAAAAGGCCGTGCTGGATAAGATGAAGGCGCAGTTCATCACTGGCGCCAGGGAAAAATTACTGCCTGAAGAAAGACTCGAAAAGATATGGACCGACTGGGAGGCATTTGCGCAATACGCGTTCAATAAATCGCATTCCACCTGTTATGCTTTCGTGGCTTACCAGACGGCTTATTTAAAGGCCCACTACCCTGCCGAATACATGGCCGCCGTACTGAACAACGCCGGCAGCATCGACAAGATCACTTTCTTCATGGAAGAGTGCAAGCGAATGGGAATAAAAGTGCTGGGACCCGATATCAATGAATCCCTGAAAGGTTTCGCGGTGAATACGAAGGGCGAGATCCGTTTCGGCCTGGGCGGCCTGAAAGGTGTGGGTGAAGCCGCGGTGGAAAGCATCATCGGCGAAAGACAGAAAAAAGGATCGTTTACCACAGTTTTTGATTTTATCAGGCGTATCAACCAGCGCACAGTGAACAAAAAAACGCTGGAGAGTCTTGCATATGCCGGCGCCTTTGACTGTTTCACCGAATTTCACCGCGCACAATATTTTTATGCCCCGGAAGGAGAAACGTCCAATGGGCTGGAACGGGTGATGCGTTACGGGCAAATGATCAGTTCGCAAAATGCAAACACGGCCAATACTTTGTTCGGCGATCTTCCGGTCACCATGGAGATCCCCCCACCCCGTCTGCCGGAATGTGAACACTGGCCGCTCATTGTACAACTGGACCACGAAAAAGAAGTAACGGGGATGTTCCTGAGTGGTCACCCGCTTGATCATTACCGGTTTGAAATGAGACATTACGGCATCAGCCCTGTAGCTGATTTTAATGAATTCAAGGAAGTGATCCGCCTGCACCCCAACCCGGGCCGGCCTTTCCGTTTGATCGGGCTGGTAGCGCTGGCACAGCATAAGATCGCCAAAAGCGGAAATAAGTACGGAAGTTTTATCATAGAGGATTATTCCGGCAAAACCGAGCTCATGCTGTTCAGCGAGGATTACCTGCGGCTATCCCCTTTTCTACAGCAGGGCAGCACGGTTTTTATCACCGGTTATTTCAAACAACGGTACAACAAGGAAGAATTTGAGTTCAAGGTCAATTCCGTTACCCTGGCAGAAACCATGAAACGGAACCTGACCCGCCAGCTGACCATTGAAGCTCATCCCAAGGACCTTACCGGCGATGTTGTGAATTTTATTGAAAATAACGTAAAGGGGCACCCGGGGAAAGCCACTTTGAAATTCACGTTGAGTGAACCAAAAAATAAAATGAAGATCAGTCTTGTCAGTATGAGCGGCGGGTTTGAAATGAACGAGGAAATGATCCATTTCCTCGAGAACAAACCGGAGCTGGAAGTGCAGGTGTTAACGGTTTGATAAGTCCGACGTTTTAACAGGTTTAGGGTCGTTTACGGATAATAAACGTCATTTTTTGCACAACTTTATGCCAACCCTGTATGTTATAATGAATGGTCGTAAATTTGTCCTCTTTTGTACGAACCATAAGCGTTAAAAATTTAAACAACAATAAAATGGCAAGAGAATTCACAGATTCCAATTTTAAGACAGATGTATTATCGTCCGATAAGCTGACCGTGATCGATTTCTGGGCGGAATGGTGCGGACCCTGCCGTGCGATCGGGCCGGTCATTGAAGAACTGAGCAAGGAGTACGATGGCAAGGTGAACGTAGGTAAACTGAACGTAGACAACAACCCCGAAGTGTCCATGAACTATGGCATCACTTCCATTCCGGCCATCCTCTTTATCAAAGGCGGGCAGGTTGTGGACAAACTGGTAGGCGCACAACCCAAATCTAATTTTGTGAAAAAGATAGAGGCGCACCTGTAATAAATTAAATCGCTAAAGACAAATCCCAAATTCCGTAAAGGAGTTTGGGATTTGTTATATATTCCAGTTAATGTTTTATTTCCAGATTTTTATTTGGATTATGTTTATACCTGAATGTGAGTAAGAACAATACCGCAATAACGAGTGTATAGCCGGCAAATGTAAACCATATATTTTGCCAGTTCTTAATGCCTTCTGTGTTTGTAAAGTAGTCTACGACATTCCCCGCAAACAAACCGCCAAGTATCGCACCCAGTCCATTGGTCATCAGCATGAATAATCCCTGAGCACTTGCCCTTATTCCTGGCTTTGCTTCGCGGTCTACAAAAAGCGATCCTGATATATTAAAGAAATCAAAGGCCATGCCGTAAACGATCATAGACAAGACCAGCAACCATAATCCTTCGCCGGGATTCCCTATCCCGAATAATCCAAAACGAAGCACCCAGGCAAACATGCTCATCAGCATCACCTGTTTGATACCAAACCGTTTCAGGAAAAAAGGTATCGTCAGGATGAAAAGCGTTTCTGATATCTGGGATATTGAAATGAGAATATTCGTTCTGGACACCGCAAAACTATCTGCATAACGGGGTTCAATACCAAAGTCCTTAATAAAGGGGAACCCAAACATATTCGTTATTTGAAGTGCTGCACCCAGCAGCATCGCAAACAGGAAGAACTTGGCCATCGTGGAATTCCTGAACAGCTTAAATGCATCCAGTCCGAGGCGTTTGGCAAAAGATTTCTTTTCAGCATCTCTGTTGATATCCACGCGTGGAAGTGTAAAGCAATAAAAAGCAACAAAACCCTCGGCTACAGCAGCAAAATAAAATTGTTTATTGTTTTGTGTCCAACCCAATAAATCCACCGCCCATTCGGCTACAATAAACCCGACTGTCCCCCATACACGTATAGGCGCAAAGGCCTTTTGCACATCAAAATTGTTTTTGCTTAGTAAACTATATGAGACAGAATTACTCAGGGCGATCGTAGGCATATAAAAACAGCTGACAAGGAATATTGCCCAATACATTTCGGCAGCAGAAGTGACGGTGCTTGCATAATACAGTCCCGCCCCCGCGAACAAATGACAAAGCCCAAGCACGATTTCGGCCCTGATATATTTATCAGCCAGGATTCCCATCAAGGCCGGCATGGCAAGTGAGGCC
>CAZEZE010000241.1:0-4697 GCA_964516445.1 uncultured Chitinophaga sp.
TTTCTTACAATTTTCGCAAAGGGCATTAGGGGTTTTAATAACGGCCGTTATCACCGGTTTCACCTGGGCGGCACCGGAAAAAGAAAAAGCGGCGACTGCAATAGCGACGGAAAGAAATTTTTTCATACGCGGAACCTTGACTGCAAAGTTAATCCACCCCTTTCCAATTCGCGGGGTCTTCCTTCCATTTTAACAAAATGTCGTACTGTCCTGCAGGTACCAGGCCCTTGCTCATCGCCAGCTCAATAAGTGTGGGATAGTCCGTGAGCGAATAACTCGTCAGGCCCGCTTTGGCAAAGGCGTTTCCCGCTGCGGAAAAACCATAGGTGAAAATAGAAACCATTCCGATGACGTCAAGTCCCTGTTCCTTTAGCACATCCACCACCTGCAGGCTGCTTTTGCCTGTGGAAATAAGATCCTCGACCACCACTACCTTCTGTCCCTCTTCATAAAACCCCTCTATCTGATTACCCAATCCGTGCTCTTTTGGTTTTGGCCTGACATATATATAAGGCAATTTGAGCTGGTCGGCCGCCATAGCGCCCCAGGCAATACCGGCCGTGGCCACACCGGCCAATAGTCCGGCGTCGGGGAACTTCTCAAAGATCACATTGCACATTTCCGATTTGATAAAGTCCCTGGTAAAAGGAAAGGACAGCACTTTTCGGTTATCGCAATAAATGGGACTCTTCCAGCCGCTGGCCCATGTAAAAGGTTGTTCGGGACTCAGTTTGATGGCATTTACCTGGAGGAGTTTCTCTGCAACGGCTTTAGCGTCGGTCATACTACGAAGATAAATGACAAGAACCAAGATACAAGAACCAAATAAGCACCAATTCAAAAGCAATAAAGGGAATCTGAACCGGCATTCATTCAATGCTCACATCCAACGATTAAAATAGTTGGTGTGAAAAATATTGACCGGAAAGACTGATCCTACTTGGTAATTTATTTGGATTTGGTACACAGAAATCCGTCAACAGGAGGAATTTGTGCGTGAAGGATACTTTTTTAATTTATTTGGTTCTTGTATCTTGTTTCTTGGTTCTTTCATCCCGCTCAATATGTTTATCAAAATATACTTCGATAATAAACCCCTGTTTCTCTGCGACACGATCGATGAAACCATCCAGCCCTATATCCATCACGATGATGCCGTTTTCATCGATGAACTGAACACCCATACGGTGAAGGCGATAATCCATGAAATGCAACTGGAGAAAGTGCATGCGGGCGTGTTTTATCATTCCGACCTGGAAGAGCTCAGGAAAGCATTTTACAAAAAATTCACGATCGTACAGGCCGGCGGGGGACTGGTGGAGAATGAGAAAAAGGAAGCCCTGTTGATATTCCGAAGGGGAAAATGGGATCTTCCCAAAGGCAAGCTGGATAAAGGAGAGTCACTGGAAGATTGCGCGGTGCGGGAAGTGGAGGAGGAGACCGGGCTGCAAAAACTGAAACGGGGATCAGCGCTTGCGATCACGTACCATACTTATCACGAAGGGGCCCGGTATATTCTGAAAGAATCCCATTGGTATACTATGAAAGTAAAAGGCGAACAGAACCTGGTTCCACAGATAGCCGAAGGGATCACGGAAATACGATGGGTAAAGCCGGGTGATATCCCTTCCTATTATGAAATGTCGTTCCCGTCGGTGGTCGATGTATTGCGGCTTTGGGCCGGCAGGGATTAAGTCTTCCGGGGCAATACCGCAACTGTCAGCCTGCTCACACAAATAAGTTTTTCCTTTTCATCATAGATCCTGATATCCCATACATGAGTGGAGGCCCCCAGGTGAAGCGGTTTGGCCACTCCCGTAACAATTCCTTCCCTGGCACTTCGAACATGATTGGCGTTGATCTCCAGCCCTACGCAATAGAAGCGTGAATGATCCACCACCATTGCGGAAGCCACACTTCCGATCGCTTCTGCCAAAACGCAGGAAGCGCCGCCGTGCAGAAGACCATAGGCCTGTTTCGTACGATGGTCGACCGGCATGGTTGCTTTTATAAAATCACTGCCAAGCTCCGTCCAGGCAATACCGATGTGTTCATCCAGGGTTCCTATACCGAGTTCGCGAACAGAATCGATCACCAGATTTTTATTAAACCAGATGGACATAGGCTTATTTGGGGAGTGATTTTGAAACCACATCCGGTAGGAAAGGCGCAGCATTGCCTCCGTTGCGGATGATATCACGAACAATAGTGGAGGCGACTGATGTGTATTTAGGTTCACCCGTCAGGAAGATCGTCTCAATCGTTCTGTCCAATGTGCGGTTGGCATCGGCGATCGTTTTTTCATATTCAAAATCGCTGACATAGCGGATACCACGCAGTATGAATTTCGCCCCTATCTTATCGCAGAAATCGATGGTGAGGCCCTCGTAGACGGCCCCTTCCACCCTTTCCTCATCCGCATAGATCTCCCGGATCCATTGCAAACGCTGCTCCGCCGTGAACATGGGCGCCTTCGACGTGTTCATACCGATGCCTACGACGATCTTATCAAACAACGGTAAGGCACGGTTGATGATATCCACGTGACCGAGTGTTAACGGGTCGAAGGTTCCTGGGAAAAGGCAGATACGATCCATTAAGAGGGAATTTTTAATGACAAGCTAATAATTATTGATTAGTAATTATTAATTATTTCCTGTATTCCTGCCGGAGAGCAGATAAAGCACGGCCATTCTTACTGCAACGCCGTTCTCGACCTGTTGAAGAATAATCGATTGTTTACTGTCGGCCACATCGCTGTCCAGCTCCACTCCCCTGTTGATCGGCCCGGGGTGCATGATGACGATTTCTTTAGACAGGCTGTCCAGGAGGTTTCTGTTGATGCCATAGGCAATGCTGTATTCCCGCAACGAAGAAAAGAGCACCTGGCTTTGTCTTTCCAGTTGTATCCGCAGTACGTTGGCCACATCGCACCAGACCAGCGTTTCACGTAAATTATAATTCACTTCCACTCCCAATGCTTCCCGGATATATTTAGGGATGAGTGTGGGCGGGCCGCATACCGTTACTTCGGCGCCCATTTTTTTCAGCAGGAAAATATTACTCTGCGCCACCCGGCTGTGCATGATATCGCCGATAATTGCTACTCTTCTTCCTTCCAGGCCACCCGTTTTTTCGATGATCGAAAAAGCGTCCAGCAAGGCCTGTGTGGGATGTTCATTGATCCCGTCGCCCGCATTGATGATGGCCGCGGGGATATGCTGCGCCAGGAAATGAGGGGCTCCGCTGGCACTGTGGCGCATCACCACCATATCCACTTTCATGGAAAGGATATTATTGACCGTGTCCAGCAGGGTCTCCCCCTTTGCCGCGGAAGATGTAGACGAGGCGAAATTGATCGTATCGGCGCTGAGTCTTTTTTCCGCCAGCTCAAAAGAGAATCTTGTGCGGGTGGAATTCTCGTAAAAAAGGTTAACGATCGTCACATCCCGTAAGGAAGGAACCTTCTTAACCGGCCGCTGTAAAACTTCCTTGAATTGTGCGGCGGTTGAGAGAATAAGGGAAATATCTTCTTTGCTGAGGTTTTTAATGCCGAGGAGGTGTCGCGTAGATAGTTGCATTAAAAAGCAAAATTAAGGGTTTAGACGCTAATCAGCACCACTTCTCCGTTCACCAGCTTTACCTTGTCCGTTTTCCCGGTCACCACCGTTTTCCCAACATAATCAGCCTGTATGGGGAACTGCCGGTGTTCTTTCCGGTCGATCAGCACGCATAATTCCACTTTGGCGGGCCGTCCATAATCCAGTAAAGTGTCGAGCGCTGCCTTGATGGTCCGGCCGGTGAAAAGCACATCATCGATCAGCACCACGGTCTTATTCTCAATGGCAAAGGGAATATTCATGGTATCGGGTGCCAGTATCTCTTTGCGGATATCATCGCGGTAAAAAGTGATATCCAGTTGCCCGTAAGGGATTGTTTGCGAGGGCTGGAGCCGCTTCAGTTCTGTTACAATACTGGCACCGAGTACGGCCCCGCCCTGCTGGATCCCCACATAAACAACATCCTCCGTGACCGGGTGTTTTGCGTGCAGTGAAACGGCCAGTTCCCTGATGGCCTCCTGCAATTGCTGAGAAGAAAGCAAAACCTGCATACTGATAATTTGACGTGAAGTTATAAAATGCACTTCACAAGCTAAAGGAACAAATTCAGGCGGGGCCCTTACTATGAAGAATATTTTCTACAACATTCATGCACCGGTTCCGAATCTGTAAAATTACCTTACCCGAAATATCCTGTTTTTAATAACAAAAAAACCGGGTTGCCCCGGTTCTTTTGAAAAATCGCTTTTGCTTATTTTTTGGCGCTTCCGCCGCCGCCGAATTTAAAGATCCCGGTAAGACCGATATGTCCAAGTGTGGAACCGTCTTTGGTTAGGCCATTGTAGTTCAAAGCCACCTGGAAATGCTCGGTGGAGAATCCAACCTGCGGTTGCCAGTTGAAACCCGCTTCACTGTCGCCGTTCCCGGTAAGGATGCCAACACCGGCCTGCGCGCCAAGGAAAATGTTGTTGGAAGGATAGTACCTCAGACCCGCGATCACGGGTATCAGGCCAACACCTTCATACTCTACCGTAATGCTTCCGATGGTCTCCGTTTTTCCGAAGAAATGGGTGAAACCTGAAGTGATGATCCCGGAGAAATTCTTGCTGAATCCATACTCACCCTGGAGTTCTCCGC
>CAZEZE010000242.1:0-4684 GCA_964516445.1 uncultured Chitinophaga sp.
TTATCAGGCAAATTACTTAAACGTAATTTAATTGTTCTTTTAAAAAAACTCATTACTTCTTTAAATAAATTTGAATCTTTTTTAGTATAGACTACCCAATCTGGACATGCACTATTAATAAGATTTTTCCATTCATTCAATGCTGCATCTTGGAGATTATATGGCATTAATATTTGTAGTCCTAATCCACTTGCAGCAGCTAGGAAAATTATGGCATCTGCATCATGTTCATTAAATGCCATCGCTTTTTTGTCATCGAATTCTCCTTCCCAGCGGGCGACCACGCAACTGGCCAGTGTATTACCGACCACGTTAACTGATGTGCGGGCCATATCCATCAGTTCATCGATCCCGTAGATGGCCATGATGGGCCAGAGCGGGAAATGGAAGGTGGCCGCGGTGGCTATTAATATCACCAGCGAAGCGCGCGGAACAGCCGCCACTCCTTTGCTGGTCAGCATCAGCGTGAGACCGATAAGAAGTTGTTCGCCGAAAGTGAGATCAATGCCGGCTGCCTGCGCCACAAATACCGATGCAAGTGAAAGATATAGTGTAGTGCCATCCAGGTTAAATGTGTAACCGGTGGGTATAACAAACGAAACGATCTTTCTCGGCACCCCGAATTTCTCCATATTCTCCAGTGCCTTTGGCAATGCTGAATCGGAACTGGTGGTGGCGAAGGCGATGGAAACGGGTTCCCGGATAGCCTGGATGAATTTCCGGAGCGGCACTTTTGCCACCCATAATGCGATAGGCATTAATACCGCTAACAGGAAAACGATCAGCGCCACATATAAGGTAACCAGGAGGAGGGCCAGGTTCTTCAGGATATCAATACCCAGGTGCCCCACGGTAACGGCAATGGCAGCTCCCACACCAAAAGGCGCGAAGTACATGATGATATTGGTAAACTTGAACATGGTTTCAGCCAGGCTCTCCGAAAACTCCAGCATCGGTCTTTTCTTCTTTTCATTCAGTAAGGCCAGCGCGATCCCGAAAATGACGCTGAAGAATACGATGGGCAATACATTTCCTTCGTAAATAGATTTGATGATGTTCTCCGGGAAAATATCGATGATATGATCCTGCCATCCCTTAGGTGGTGTATCGGGCAATTTATTGATCAGCCCTTCCGGTACCTGCACGCCCGCGCTGTCTAAGATGGTGATCACCCTTGCCTGCATCTGCCGTTCGGATGAACGCGGGAGTTCTTTCAGCAGTTCCTGTGGTACCGTGATACCTTTTCCCGCCCCGGTGATATTGATGGCCACCAGTCCTATAACAAGGGCAATGGTGGTGACCACTTCAAAATAAAGCAGCGATTTCCAACCCATCCTTCCCACCTGCTTCAGGTTGGCATGACTGGCAATACCCACTACAAGGGTAGCAAAAAGCAAGGGGGCAACGATGGTTTTAACCAGCCGGAGGAAAATGGTGCTTAGGAATTTCAGGTCCTGTGAGCCTTTGGGAAAATCGATCCCGATCTCCACGCCGATGGCCATTGCAACGAGGATCCAGGTCGTCAATGATTTTTTATATACGGCAAATAAAACCAGGCTGGCAATGAATACCCAGCGTATTACAACCAGCGTTTCACCGGAGATCGCCGCTATCCGTTGCATGTCCAGGAAATGTACAATGGCCACCACCGTAAACAATGCAAAGGCAAGCAAACCCGCTTTTCGTTGGTTCATGTTGAATGTAGTAAGGTCTCAAAACTAAAGGTTTACTTCCAAATATGGAGAAAATAAGGGGGGCTGATATTGACCGGCAGCCGTTGGTAAATCTTTTACATGTTTACTCCAGAAATCACTATTTTTCCAGATACGAAACCGGTAACTGCATTTTACCAAACCAACAATATGTCTGAACATTCAACTTCTTTCAAACCTTCCCTTGGACTGTTTGATGGCACGATGATCGTAGCCGGTTCAATGATCGGCTCGGGTATCTTTATAGTAAGTGCGGATATTACCCGGAATGTAGGCAGCGCCGGATGGCTGATCGCGGTATGGGTGATCACCGGTTTCATGACATTGAGCGCGGCATTGAGTTATGGTGAATTAAGCGGAATGTTTCCTAAAGCCGGCGGGCAGTATGTCTACCTGAAAGAAGCCTATAATCCACTGGTCGCCTTCCTTTACGGGTGGAGTCTTTTCGCGGTGATCCAGACCGCTACGATAGCGGCTGTGGGTGTGGCCTTTTCCAAATTCCTCAGCTACCTCGTTCCTCAACTGGGAAATGAATATTTACTGTTTGACGCGGGTTTTACCAGGGTCTATTCGGGCCAGCTGGTATCCATTGCCATTATTGTCATACTAACTTTTGTCAATTCCAAAGGTATCAAGGAAGGAAAATTCATTCAAACCCTTTTCACTTCCGCCAAATTGCTGGCTTTATTCGGTCTTATCCTGTTTGGATTCATCCTGGCCAAAGAAAGTTACTGGTCACAGAACTGGGCCACCGGTTTCACAGCCACGCAACCGGTAGTGGATGCAGGCGGGACAATAAGCTGGACGGGGATCGGTGGTGCCGCGCTGATGGGTGCTATTGCGGCAGCCATGGTGGGGTCGATCTTCAGCAGTGATGCATGGAACAATGTAACATTCATTGCCGGGGAGATGAAAAACCCCAGGCGCAATATCGGGATGAGTCTTTTCCTAGGAACACTGATCGTCACGATCATTTATGTTGCCGCGAACCTGATGTACCTGAACGTACTCCCGTTGAACGAACTGGCTTATGCCGAAAAGGACCGCGTGGCGGTGGCGGCTGCCAACAAGATCTTCCCGGATATTGGCACTATTCTCATTGCGGTATTAATAATGGTGTCCACTTTTGGCTGCAATAACGGGCTGATCCTGGCAGGGGCCCGGGTCTATTATACGATGGCAAAAGACGGGGTCTTTTTCAGGAATGTCGGTAACCTTAACAAACATTCCGTTCCGCAGGTGGCGCTCTGGATCCAATGTATCGCGGCCAGTATATGGAGCCTGAGCGGCAAGTACGGCCAGTTGCTGGACATGATCTCTTTTGTAGTGGTTTTGTTTTATATTCTTACGATCGTCGGCATTTTTATTCTGCGGAAGAAAAGACCGGAAGCGGATCGCCCCTACAAAGCTTTCGGATACCCGGTAATACCTTTCATTTACGTGGTAATGGGCCTTGCCTTTTGTATTCTCCTAATTATTTATAAACCGCAGTTCACCTGGCCGGGTCTGATCATTGTGCTGATCGGAATACCCCTGTATTACCTGGCTGTATCGAGGCAAAAAACGGTAAAAGAATAATATTTTAGTTTGTATCCTTATCTTGTTCACTTATTAAAAACCAACTCATGAGTTTATTTGTCAGAAAACCGATGGCTGCTTTGATGAATGAAGCAGCAGAAACCGGAACGCACACCCTGAAAAAAACACTTGGTGCAAAAGGACTGATCGCCCTTGGGATCGGCGCCATTATCGGGGCCGGACTATTCTCCATCACCGGTATGGCCGCCGCCAATCACGCGGGACCGGCTATTACCATTTCATTTGTGGTGGCGGGACTTGGCTGTTTGTTTGCCGGGCTTTGCTATGCTGAATTCGCTTCCATGATCCCCGTTGCCGGGAGCGCCTATACGTATTCCTATGCCACCATGGGTGAATTCATGGCCTGGATCATCGGATGGGACCTGGTGCTTGAATACGCGGTGGGTGCCGCAACGGTGGGTATCAGCTGGAGCCGTTATCTCGGCAAATTCCTCGAAGGATTCGGTGTACATCTTCCGCACGACCTCATGGCGGGGCCCTGGGACGGGGGTGTCATCAACCTCCCCGCCGTTTTTATTATTGTACTGATGAGTTTGCTTTTGATCAGGGGTACAAGAGAGAGCGCCCTGGTAAACAGTATCATTGTGGTCATTAAGATATCCGTGGTGGTTACCTTCATCATACTCGGCTGGAAGTATATTAATAATGCGAATTACGATCCTTATATCCCTGACAATACCGGGAAGTTTGGTGATTTCGGATTCAGTGGTATCATCCGGGCCGCCGCCATCGTCTTCTTTGCCTATATCGGGTTTGATGCGGTAAGTACGGCCGCACAGGAAGCCAGGAATCCGAAACGGGATATGCCGATCGGTATTTTAGGCTCCCTGCTTATTTGTACCATTTTGTACATTCTCTTTGCGCATGTCATGACCGGTGTTACCAGCTATACAACGTTTGTCGGGCAGGATGGCATCGCCCCAGTTGCGGTAGCCATTGACCATATGGGAACCCCCGATGCGGCCGGTGTTATCCAGCCGGATTATCCCTGGCTTAACCGCGCCATCGTAGTGGCCATCCTGTTTGGATATTCATCGGTGATCCTGGTGATGCTGATGGGACAAAGCCGTGTTTTCTATAGTATGAGCAAGGATGGACTGATCCCTAAAATATTTTCCAGCGTTAATCCCAAAACACAAACACCCGCGAAGAATAATTTCCTGTTCATGATTTTTGTCAGCGCTTTTGCAGCCTTTGTTCCGGCAAGGGTAGTAGGTGAAATGACAAGTATCGGAACATTATTTGCATTCATACTTGTATGCGTCGGGGTTTGGGTAATGCGTAAAAAGATGCCTGAGTTACCCAGGGCCTTCAGAACACCTATGGTTCCGTTGGTTCCGATCCTGGGAATTGCCACCTGCTTATTCATGATG
>CAZEZE010000243.1:0-4674 GCA_964516445.1 uncultured Chitinophaga sp.
GCATTTCGCCTTCCTTTACCAATTCAATGACCTCTTCCATTTTGTGGTATTGGTAGCGGAGGGGTTTGTGGGAGTATTCATCAAAATTGATCTTCTTTTTTCCCTCCACGACGTGCTTGTTCAGCCACCAGTGTACCGGCTGGATCTTTGCATACCAGGGATAACGGGTGTTGTTGCTGTGACAATCGTTACAGGCTTTGGCAAGAATCGATTTTACATCTTCGGGAATGGCATAGGCAATGCCGATATAATTCGGCTGGGGTCCTTCGGCCTTGTTCTTTTTGGGATGGAAGAACTGTATCGCGATCAGGGCCACCAAAAGGACCCACATGATTTTTTTGAACATACACTCAATTTGTTTTAAAGGTAGTTTTTTCGATTAAAATTTCGCCGGTCATTTCCACCGGCACCGGTAGTCCCATCATTGTTAAGATCGTCGGGGCGAGATCACCCAGTTTGCCGGATTTTATTTTACTCCTCCAGGTTTTATCAATGATAAAGAAAGGTACCGGGTTCATGGTATGTGCCGTATTCGGAGAACCATCATCATTTATAAGGTAGTCGGAATTGCCATGATCGGCGGTGAGAAATATCGTATAGCCGTTTGCCAAAGCCGCGGTGACGATCTTCTCCACACAGTGGTCCACTGTTTCAACGGCTTTGATCGCGGCATTCCACACACCGGTATGTCCCACCATATCGGCATTGGCATAATTCAGGCAGCAAAAATCAAAACTGCGGTTCTCTATTTCCGGGAGAACGGCGTCGGTTAGTTCATAAGCGCTCATTTCCGGTTGAAGGTCATAAGTGGCCACTTTGGGGGAAGCGACCAGGATCCGTTTTTCTCCGTCAAATACTTTTTCCCTGCCGCCGCTGAAAAAGAAAGTCACATGCGGGTATTTCTCTGTCTCCGCCGCCCGGATCTGTTTCAACCCGTTTTTTTCCAACACTTCCCCCAGGGTATTGTTCAGGTTATCTGTTTCGAAGATCACCTTCACATTACGGAATGTTTTATCGTATTCCGTCATAGTGGTATAATCCAGTGAGAGATGAAACATCTGCTGTTCGGGAAAATCGGTCTGGGTGAGCACCTGCGTGATCTCCCGGCAGCGGTCGGTCCGGAAATTGAAACAGATCACGGCATCCCCGTTTTGAATAGTGGCCAGCGGTTGTTGCCCCTCGTCGGAAATAACAGTTGGTTTGATGAATTCGTCGGTGATATTTTGCGCATAGGAATTTTCCACGGCCGCAATGGCATCAGTGGCATTTTCACCTTTTCCGTTCACCATCGCATCATATGCCAGTTTGACCCTTTCCCAGCGTTTGTCGCGGTCCATGGCAAAATAGCGCCCGCTTACTGTAGCGATCTTGCCCACTGAACTATTCAGGTGCAATTGCAGTTCTTTTATGAAACCAAGTCCGCTTTTAGGGTCGCAATCGCGTCCATCCGTGAATGCATGTATGAAAACATTTTCCAGTCCTTCCGCCCCGCATATATCGGTAATCTTTTTAAGGTGATCGATATGGGAATGAACCCCGCCATTGCTTACCAGTCCTATCAGGTGCAGCGGTTTCCCACTATCCTTTGCATAGCGGATAGCCCGTAGTAGGTTCTCATTTTTGGCGAAGGATCCGTCCCTGACGGCCACATTGATACGCTGCAATTCCTGGTATACCACCCGGCCCGCTCCGAGATTCAGGTGTCCCACCTCGGAGTTTCCCATCTGTCCTTCCGGCAGTCCAACCGCTTCCCCGCAGGTGACAAGCGTAGTATTCGGGTAATTTTTGTAAAGTGATCTTGTAAAGGGAACATTTGCGTTCTGGATGGCATCGGCAGAGGCAACTTTTCCGAGTCCCCAGCCGTCCATTATTACCAGTATGACTTTTTTTTGATCCATGAGTTATCCACTTTAACGAAAGTATAAATACATTCATTTTCAGGTAAGAAGCCTGTCCGTACCCTGTAAAACTACACCCAAAATGCCTATTTGCCAGTCCCGGGATTAGAAAACCTGCTGGTTTTTAGTATTTTAGTGCCGGTTGAAACGCCGCTTAACTGTGGCATATTTTTAGATTATTACACCTGTGAAAACCTTTTGTTATGAAAAAAATTACAGGGTTCCTGATGATCGTACTCACCGTGCTGTTTTCTTCCTTTGCGGAACAGAACAACATTGACGGGGTTATCAGTGCATTACGTTCCGGGAATTCTTCCGAATTATCGAAATATTTCGATGATAATGTGGAACTCACATTACCCGACAAAAGCGACAGCTACAGCAAGGCCCAGGCCCAGCTGATCGTGAAGGATTTCTTTGGCAATAACGGGGTAAGGGGATTTGAACTGAAGCATAAGGGCGATTCTCCCGGGGGGCATTTCTGCATCGGTACCTTACAAACCAATGCGGGTAATTTCCGTACCAATGTTTTCATGAAGAACAAGAACGGGAAAGAAGTGGTAAAAGAGATCCGTTTCCAGGCTATTGAATAATTATTCCTGTAAGGATATACTTGAAACCCCGGCCATCATGACCGGGGTTTTTTTTGGTACCCCAGGCTGCACATGAAACAGTATTTTTGTCCAATGAATTTTGATGAACAACTCCGGCATCTTATTGAAGAGGCGCTGAGAGAGGATGTCGGTGACGGAGACCATTCCACACTGGCCAGTATTGAGCCTATGGCGAGGGGGAAGGCGGTTTTGAAGATCAAGGAAAAGGGCATCCTGGCAGGGGTGGAAGTGGCCCGCGCGATCTTTCAATGCAAAGAACCCGGTTCCCTATTCACTCCTTTTAAAAAGGACGGAGATGAAATGCAGTACGGTGAAAAAGCCTTTGAGGTAGAAGCATTGGTACATACTATTCTCCAGTGTGAGAGACTTGTGCTCAACTGCATGCAGCGGATGAGCGGGATCGCCACGCTGACCCGTCAATACACTGATAAACTGAGGGGTTATAAAACCCGCCTGCTGGATACCAGGAAAACCACTCCGAATTTCAGGTTGCTGGAAAAAGAAGCGGTGCGTATCGGCGGGGGGGTGAATCACCGCTTCGGACTGTACGATATGATCATGCTGAAGGATAACCATATTGATTATTGCGGCGGTATCGAGAAAGCGATCAGCAGGACCTGGGATTATGTGCAAACCCGTAAGCCCGGACTGAAGATCGAAGTGGAGACAAGAAGCATGGACGATGTCAGAAAAGTGATGGCATCGGGCCAGGGAAAAGTGTTCCGTATCATGCTTGATAATTTTAAGCCTGCGCTGGTAAAAGAAGCGGTTGTACTTATCGGGGGGCTGTTTGAGACAGAGGCCAGCGGTGGTATCAATCTCGAAAATATTGAGGCGTATGCGGCTACAGGGGTGGATTTTGTAAGTGTGGGAGCATTGATTCACCAGGCGAGAAGTGTGGATCTTAGTCTCAAAGCCTCCCCTCCAAGGGAGTCCTATGGACAAACCCCTCCGAAGGAAGGGCTTTAGAACCCTAAAGCAGAAAGAATCACTATGAGTAAGAAAAGCAAACCAGATTTGAAGGGGTTCGTTTATAGTACCAATCCCGATTTCTCTTTTGAAGAAGAGCGGGCGACGGAAGAAACGTTGCCGCCGGCACAGCAAAAACTGAAGGTCCGTCTGGATACAAAGCACCGGGCAGGAAAGGTGGTGACGCTGATCGAAGGTTTTTCCGGGAAAGAGGAAGACCTCCAAGATCTCGGCAGGAAATTAAAATCATTCTGCGGAACAGGTGGTTCAGCAAAAGACGGTGAAATAATTGTGCAGGGCGACCAGCGGGAGAAAGTGATGCAGTGGCTGGTGAAGAACGGGTATAAGCAAATTAAAAAAATCTGATCCGTTCAATCCGCGGCATTCCCTGTTTCCTCTTTATTCAAATAATAACTCAGTGCGCCGCTGGGACATTTCTTAACCTGTTCAATTATTCTTTCGGTGGAGGCTCCATCCATTTTTATCCAGGGTCTTTCTTTGGGATTAAAAACTTCGATCAGTCCCTTCCAGCATAAGGTTGCGTGCTGACATGTTTTCGGTTTCCAGACCACGGTTAGTTCGCCGTTCCTGTATTCTAATGATTCCATTGCCATCGTGGATTCTTTATCGCAATTTACGATTAAGCAATGATGCATCAAGATTGAGGAGCTTCTCAGGCAAAAACAATCACAGGAATTATATGGCAATATGTAATGTTGAACCCCTACAGGGTTCTTTAAAAGGGTACATTCATTTTTTACCGATGTTTCGCCCCAACGGGGCATAAACAGGATTTGAATGAACCAGGACAAAGCGTATGAATCTATAACCTAAGCACTTCTGTCGTGATAGAAGACAGGGGTAATTATTTTACTGTTGTTGAAAGACGGGGCTATTTATATTTAGCCCCTGCGGGGAAGTAGAAGATCTATTTGACATTTTAATGGTAAGAACACAGGCAAATTGAAAGAATATATGTCCTGAGTCGCACCCATAAGCCCGTACGCCGTAAGATTAACGTTGGCTGGGAGCAGTGGGTGTCTTGTTTGAAAGATTAAAACGACCACATTTCTATTGTGAACCCGACTCCGAACTCCCGACTCCGAACTCCCGACTCCGAACTCACGACTCCGAACTCCCGACTCCGAACTCCCGACTCCCGACTCCCGACTCCCGACTCCCGACTCCCGACT
>CAZEZE010000244.1:0-4647 GCA_964516445.1 uncultured Chitinophaga sp.
TGAAATCAGCGGGTGTTGCGTTTGACGGCCGCAGCCGGTTGGTAAAAAAGAGCATTTGCGGCTCCAGGGAAAGACGCTGGCTCAGCGGGAAATTGGCCCAGAAGCCGAACAAACCGTCTGTTTCAAACTGGTAGTTGGGATCAGTGGTGCTCTTTTGCAGTTTGATTTTGAGTTTTGAAAAATTAACCGCGCCGGTAACCCCTGCGGTTATTGGATCTTTTATCTGTGCCTGTGTGGCGGTCAGCCATAACATGGCTGAAAGCAGCAGAAGATGTTTTTTCATATTGAATATATTTAGTGAACGAATGATTTCTCCCTTTGAATTGTTGTTCAATTCCCGTTTTATCAAACATAACACCAAAAGAGAAAAATTTTTATGACCTTAAACCGGGACCTATATGACCTTATACCGGGACTGGTAAATAATTGCAACAGGCTGAATTACATTGTTTCAAATACAAAATTTTTACCTTCAAAATGGCACATGCTGAGGATGGAATAGCGGCAGTCCCGGAAGCCACCCCCTACCAATCAAATTTTGACCCAAAAACAAAAGCTGTTGGAAAAACCCGAAAAAAGAAGGAGGTCAAAAAGACCCCATATGTTGAACAATGCCGCTATGGTAAGTTTATGGTGTTCCCCTATTGGAAGTTCGGAACGACATTACAGGCGGGTTCCTGGTTAAATTTAAATCCTTACATTGAAGATCATTCGAAGTTATCTTTCACCACATTATCGTTATGGAAGTTCACCGCCACGCTCATACCTCCCGGAAAAATTGGAGCCACTATCTCTGGGAGTTCCTGATGTTATTTTTGGCTGTTTTCTGCGGGTTCCTGGCCGAGAATTTCCGGGAACACCAGGTGGAACATCAGCGGGAAAAAAAATTTATTCAGTCCCTGATCAGCGATCTGAAAGCAGACACCAGCCGGCTGGGGGTCATTATCCACCTTCGCAACCAACGGGCCCAGATGCTGGACTCCTTTATCCTGTTGCTCAATAAACCCGATGCGGAAAAGTACAGTCGTTTCATCTATTATTATAATTCCTATGCCACCCGCGGGGTCGCTTTCCGGTTTATGCCGTCCGATGGCACCATACAGCAATTAAAGAACGGCGGCAACCTGAGGCTGATCCGGAAATCACGGGTCAGCGACAGCATCATTGCGTATGATGTGGCTACCCGGGCGTATGTATGGGGCAACCAGGACGAAGAAGAAATAATGGATACCTACCGGAACATTGCGGAAACGGTATTTGACGGACGGGTACTGAATGCGATGCGGGATGAAGATAATAACGTATACCTGCTGAATGATGATCCGCCTTTCCGGAAAACGGAGGAGGCGGTTTTCCGCCTGAATTACCGGATACACATGCTTACTGTTTACAACCGAACCATGCGGCGCCAGGCCAAAGAGCTTAAAGAAAAAGTAGGCCGTCTTATCGGGTTGCTGCGTAACGAATATCACTTATAATTTATTTCCATGGAAGTTCACCACCACGCTCATACCGCCCGAAAGAAATGGACGCATTATTTCTGGGAATTCCTGATGCTGTTCCTGGCGGTATTCTGCGGGTTCCTGGCAGAGAATTTCCGGGAACACCAGGTGGAAAAAAGCAGGGGCAAACAATATATGATTTCCCTGTATGAAGATCTCAAAACAGACACGGCAAGGCTGAATGAAATGCTGCTGTACGATGACGATAAAATTGCCGGCTTGAGTGATATGGAAACCTGTTATGATTCCATCACCAGGAACCCTTTGGCCGCTGCCTGTATGGGGAAGCTCATTATTCACTCCAGGGCCAACCGTTCATTTGCCATAACAGACCGTACCATCGCCCAGCTGGCCAATGCCGGCGGATTCCGGATATTGAATAAGAGAGATGCCGATAGTGTGCTGAGTTATATAAACATGTTCAAAGGATACCAGGATTTCCAGGCAACCATTTTTCAAAGTTCACAGGATAACGTTCGTAATACCCTCAATGAGATGGCCGGCTTTAAAAGCATTAAGTCTTTGTTGCAAATACCCGGTTCCTCCTACGGCACCACCACCTCCGCGATAACACCCGATATGATCCCGCATGGCCCGCTCTTGTTTTCCTCGGACAGGTTCCTGCTCAATAAATGGTTTAATCAGCTATCCGTTTACCTGCGCATTACCAAAAGACAGCATCAGCAATTGAACGACTTAAAAGATAAAATAGCGGGGCTTATCCGGTATTGTAAAGAGAAATATCATTTGAAATAATCAAAAAATGAATGGGGAAAGCCATCGGGTCCTTTAAGAGGAAAGGCAACCGGAATATCCGCATGTGCGGGATTAAAGTTTTGCCCTTTAACTTTACTATCAGCTCCGCTTATGGAAGAAAGATTCAGCCCTGATAAGTCCCTGGAACTATTCATGATGCCCGCCGTGCTGATTGACGTACAGTTTACGCTCCTGATCCCTTGCCTTTTTTACCCTTCACTATTGACTGTTCACCATTGACAATTCACCTGTTCTCCCGCTCTTTCTCTCCCGTTACTACCTCACTTCCGCGCCGCTGTCAGGCTAACATCAATTCTTTGGCCGGCGTAGAGATCATCATCCACCAGCCCAATATCTTCTTTTTTCACCAGAATATCTTTTATGACCGCCGTTTGATAGCCGGCTGCCCTGACTTCGATCCGGTAGCTGCCGGGTTTTAAGTTATTGAAAGAATAGAATCCGCGGGTATCCGACCGGACCGTATCAGCGGATTTACCGGCGGAATCCATCGCGATGATCATCGCGTTGGGGATGCCCTTTTCTTTCCCGTCAAGTACATCCCCCTGGATTTGCGATAGAGACCGGAGCGTAAACCCCAGTACTGCACCCGGCAATAATATCATTTTTTTCATATGGGCATTTTTTATCTGAATAAGTTTAATCCCTCAATTTTAGATTCCCCAGGCAGTCACCATTGAGTCCATCCCCGAAATATTCATGATTGGCATTGATGCCGGTTCCTTTTGTATCCGTACAGAAAATACTTCCGGCCGGCATCCACGGAACCCAGTAGTAAATGAGCGCGTTATTGTTATCAATGATCCGGATCCAGTCACATTTGTTCCGGTAACACATAAAACAGGAAACATTACCGCTTTGATTGTCCCCGGGTGATGCAACCCCTCCGGTTATCATATAGGGCCTGGTGGTCTCTTCCCACCTGCGGTTCGCATTCGCTTTGAAAATCACCGGGGGTTTGGTGTCCACTTTGGTGTCAGGCAAAAACGGAATCACCCGCGCGTGATGGGGAAGACTTAATCCATGCCCGATTTCATGGGCCGTGGTGCTGGCGATCAGGTCTTCGAGGGAGAACGGAAGATTCATCATCCCCTGGTCTGGTTTGAAGGTCAGGTACTGTCCGCGGATCCTGTCCACATCAATTACAATATGGGTAACCCGGGCGGGAATATCCTGTGTCGGATAGGTAAGTCCCCAGGAAGGCAGTATACGACCCTCCATATCTCTAAGACCGGTATTTCCTTTTTGGAGCCGCAGCACAAACTGGTTGAAATCATGCGCGGAACCCGCATTTTGATTCAGCCTCCTGTTTTCAGGGATCTCTTTGTTGTTAAAACGGTACACCTTTATATCGCTGGCCCGTTCAAAGCGCTGAATTCCCAGTTGAAAAAGGCCTACCTCCGATTTCCGTAACAGGATACCCAGTTCCTTTTTTTGGGGACTAAGCCGGCGGAAGGTGTCCAGGGATATCACACCCCGGTATTCTTCATAGGCGGTCAGTCCATCGCCATTATGCTGATTATTATTTGATTTTTCATTATCCTCTTTTGCACCGGGGTTTCCATTGGCGGCCAGCCAGGAGGCGGCCATTAAAGATCCGATATCTCTTTGGGGGATCCGGATATCTTCATCGCCCCCGGAAACCAATAACTGGCCTTTTATAGGGATGCCCTCGGTAAGAATCGCTTCCGCGTTCAGGGTGGTTAAACCCCCTCCGTCATATGAAGCAATGAAGGCCTCACCCGTAACACCATTTATGGCTGTTAGGGTATCCTCCTGGTCCTCCTGATTACTTTCGGCGATAACCGCCGGTACAAACCGGAGATCGGGTAATTGTTTTGCGCGGGGGCTCAACGGGAAATTGATGGTAATCCCGGGTTCTCTCGAAGTATTCAGCAGGCGTACTACAAAAGAGCCGGCCTTAAATTTCAACGGTTTGCCGCTTTTGCTCTGCAGCTTCAGCAGGATCTTCAGGTAAGAGCCCTTGCTGAGCTCGTCTTTACCGGGCTCGGGTAACCAGTTATCGTAGGTTTCCGGGAGACCATCTGAATCAAACCCCAGCAGGGTAACAATCAATTCCACATCAAGTGATCTTACTAAATGCCAGGTGGTGGTCAGGGTATATTTACCCAGCCCCGCGATGTCTCTTACCGTTGTTTCTGTCCCCGTTAATTCCGTAGTATTTAACTGGCTGTTTCTTACCTGGAGTTTTTTATTCGATATGTCAATGCTGGTGCCGCCGGTACCGGAGTTACCACCGCCCGCCACCAGTTTGCATTCGGGGGTGATAATACCAATATCATAGGTGCTGTCCCAGGTCCTGATATTCAGGGAGGACAACTCCCCGGGCCCTGTGCCGAAGCATTCATCA
>CAZEZE010000245.1:0-4619 GCA_964516445.1 uncultured Chitinophaga sp.
ATGGAATACTTGATATTGGCTTTTCGGCAGACAACAGGCAACTGTATGTTTTTACCTCGGCTACTTTTATGGTCATCAATATCAGTACAGGTAAAAAAGTATTTACCTCCAAACGATACAGTACAGGCCTGGCTGCTCCAAAACTGACCGGAAGAGGGCGCTATCTTTTCACCGGCGGCTATGATCAATGGTATAAAGTGGTGAACCGGGATACTATCGAAACCGCCAGTGATGAACGGGAAATATACCAGCCAGCCCTGCTGAACCTGCAGACCTTCACCAGTACCCTTTTGAAAGGAGAAAAACCACCCGGTAATATTCTTTACCTGAAAATGGATAACACTGGGAAAGCATTGATGGTACTGACCTATGACAGCATCATTTTATATCGTATCGATAATTTTAAGCTGGTCCGGCAAACAGGTTTCAGCAGCGATTCACTTTCGTATGGCAATGCGTTCAGTTATTCTGCCATTCACCCCGACGGGAAATCTGTTGTTTTTATCAATAAGTATGGTGTGCCGGTATTGTATGATAACAGGGGCAACCTGCTGGCATCCTTAACAGGGAATATTGCGTTTGATAAAAAACAGTATTTCAGCAATGACGGGAATCTCATCTTTACCTCCTCCGGGAATGCACAAAAATTTTCCTGGGATATAAAGGCAGGAAAAATAACGCCGCAATATGATACCGCATTCACGGAAAGGCAGGAAGCGTATGAACTTTACCTCGCATCCCGGGAAGGCCTCAGTTATGATACCCTAACCCGGAATTGGAAAATTAACCGGGATGACAAAACCGTTCTATTGGCGGCGGAAGGCAAAAAGCAACCGTGGTGCAGGATCACCCGTGATGGCCGGTATGCCATTACCTACGCGGGCGGCGATAGCCTGGTGAAGGTATGGGATGCAAAAAAGGGAGTATTACTTTACCGGGCTTTAAGCCCATTCGGTGATTTCAGTGAACCGGTACTAAGCAACGATGGTCAGTACATAGCCCTTATGGTCAGCAATGCTTCAGCACAGATCGATCTGATGTGGGAAAACCTGCAGAAAGAACTGGACGGCGACACTACCGGCTTCCGTACAGCATCGGATTTTCCCACGGAGATAAGGGTTCTGGAAATGTCCACCGGCAAACAGCTTTTTTACCTGCAGGACACAACCGGGTTCCTCTATTCTCACAATATGTCTTTTTCCGAAGGCGGAAAATATTTTTCACTGTCTGCCGGTCAGCTCAGCATCCGGGAAACAGGCAACTGGCAGGAAGTATTGTCGGTGAAAAATGATTGCGAGCGTAAAGACCCCGCCTGGTCCGTCAATCCGGCCGGAAACCTGGTGCTGGTATCCTGCCAAAATAATTCAACCCTGTACCGGGTCCAGACCAACGAACTGGTTTTTGTATTGCCGGGGGCCGTGAAATTTGGCAGTTTTAGCGATGACGGAAACAGGATCCTGACAGAGTCGGATGACCGGCAACTGAAGATATGGGATACCCGTACCGGCAAACTGCTCTACACGTATTATGCATTTGATAAGGGTGACTATATCGTTACCGATGCCTATGAGCGATATGACGGAACGGAAGAGGCAAGAAAGAAATTATACTATGCCTGCGGAAATGAATTCATTGACCTGGCACAATTCAAGGACCAGCTCTGGGTGCCGCAACTGGCCGAACGCATCATGCAGGGCGACACCATTCATGCTCCCAAACTGGCCGATCTGAATATCTGCGGCCTTACACCGGAAGTGGAGAACCGGAGTAAGGGAACAGGCTCCTGGCATTTCATCATCACTCCCCGGCGTGGCGGTTTGGGAGAAACGGTGCTGTATGTAAACGGTATCGAAGCAAAAAGATACAGGTCCGCTGAATTGAAAAAGCTCAGCAGCCAGTATGAACTAAGGGTGACAAGGGATGAACTGAGATCTTATTTTATATCCGGCAGGGATAATACCGTTACGGTGAAAGCCTTTACCTCGGATAATATCATTTCTTCCCGCGGCGTGATCATCCGGGATACGGCGGTAGTAAAAAGCAACGAGCCACCCAACCTTTTTGCGGTGATGGTCGGGGTGAGTGATTACAAAGGGGATGAACTCGATCTGAAATATGCGGCCAAAGATGCAGGCGATATTTCTGCTGCACTTGCCGCTGCCGCCCGGAAATTGCTGAACACGGATAACAGGGAACATGTGTTTATGTTTAATCTCACTACGGCCAAAGAGCGATACCTGTTGCCGGAAAAGGCGGCTATCAAAAAAACACTGGAAGAGATCGGGAACCGGGCAAATGCAAACGATATCCTGCTGATATTTTTCGCGGGTCACGGGGTGATGGCAGGGGAGACAGGCAAAAAGCAATTTTATTTCCTGACAGCAGATGCCTCTTCACAAACACTTCCGGGCACATCTTCCAATTCCGGTATCAGTACCGCCGAACTTACCGAATGGATGAAACCGCAAAATATAAAAGCGCAAAAAAGAGTGTTGATCTTCGATGCCTGTAACAGCGGCCAGGCTATCCGGGATTTTGTGCAATTGGGGAAAGAGAACCAGGGTTACACGGCAGCCCGGAACGACGAGCGGTCACAGCAGATCAAGGCGATTGACAAGCTGAATGAAAAATCGGGTCTTTTCATCCTCTCTGCTTCTGCCAGCAACCAGGATGCCTATGAAATGAGCCGGTATGCACAGGGACTGCTCACATATGCACTGCTGAAAGCGATAAAGCTGCAACCGGATATACTGGAAGACGGCAAATACCTGGACCTGAGCCGCTGGTTTAATGCTGCAGAAAAAACCGTCAGTGAATTATCCAGGGAAAGCGGGGCAAGGCAGGAGCCGCAAATCGTGAGCAATACCAATTTTACGATCGGGATGGTAGATGAAGAGGTGATGGCGAAGATCATTTTGCCGCAGGAGAAACCGGTGTTCACTGCCAGTAATTTTCAAAACAGTGACGAAGCGGCCGACGGGGATGACCTGGAGATCAGCAAAGGCATTAATCTTCATTTATATGAAATGTCGGCAAGGGGTTCAGACAGCCGGATCGTGTATTTCATGGCCAGCAATTCTCCCGGTGCTTTGACACTCAGCGGCCGGTATGATGTAAGGGATAATGAAGTGATCATCCGGGTAAACATCCGGAAAAATAATGAAACAAAATACCGTTTCGAAGAAAAAGGTACAAAGACCGGGCTGAAGGAACTCATCCGTTCGGTTGCCGTAAAAGCCGCCGACTGGGCGGAAGCCAACAAATGAACATTCCTCCGGAAAAATACTTTTTCCCGCTCCCGTTGTTTGTTTAATTTTCTGATACAAATCATTCCGTCATGGCATCAACACCGTTACACGATGACAACCAGGGTCTCGTTATCTCCTACCTTACCCTGCGAAAGGCCGTTGGCATCCTGGGAATGGCGCTGCCTTTCCTGCTGACATTCGGTTATTTCTTTTTTGAAAAGGAATGTACATTCCCGCCCTCGATCAGCCATTTCTATTATACCGACCTCGGTAATATTTTCGTAGGTACCCTTTGCGCCGTATCCCTTTTCCTTTTTTCTTATAACGGTCACGACAGGGGAGATATGATCGCTGCCAAGGTAGCCGGGTTCTTTGCCCTGCTGGTGGCGCTTTTCCCAACCGACTTTGGGGGATATGCGGAAATGATATGTTCCCGGTTGACCGACGGGGAGAACAAGCTCTCCAACCTGTTGCATTATATCTCTGCAACTATTCTTTTCTCAACGTTTGCTTTTTTCTCGCTGGTACAGTTCACCAAGACGAATAAGCGGGGTCCAATGGCTGGGCCCAAACGCACCCGGAACCTGGTCTATAAACTCTGCGGATGGGTGATCGTAGTCTGTATCCTGGGCATCGCGGCAGTGAGTTTGATCCTGTCTCCGGAAACTTACCAGCAACTAAAGCCCTATAAACCCACTTTTGTACTGGAGACAATCGCCCTATGGGCTTTTGGATTTTCCTGGCTGATCAAGGGGGAAACATTCTTTCGGGATAAAAGTTGAAGTCGGGTCTTTTACCACAAAGTACACGGAGTTTGTTGCACAGAGGACACAGTGTCTATGAAAAATAATCCGTGTAAATCAGTGTAACCCCCGCCTACGCATTGCTTCGGCGGGCAGGTGTGGCAAAAAAATCTATGGCAAACAGCTACTCACAAAGGTTCATTTCCTCACTGTGGAGGGTACTGAACTGCAGTTTGTTGATCTTGCCGGCCTTGTTATAATACAGTACCAGGGTGCCGTAAGCAGTTTGAAAAGCATCCCAGTTCACATCCCTGATCTTTGGATGCCCCAGCCATTTAAAAAGCCCGGTGCGGGCGGCTCCCATCAATGGAAGGCTGAGCTTACCCTTGAATTTTTCCCCGATCTCCACGTAATCCCTCGCGGTATAAAAAAAGATATCCTTGTCTTTATATGCTATAATTCCCCCGCAACGGGCTGACGGACCCTCATCTTCTGACGAAGTAAAACAGGGAAAAAGTTTTTTGATCTGTCCCTGCGTAGCAAAAGGCTCCAGGTCGTTGACCTTGCCACCCAGGATATCCACGTTGAAGACAGGGCAAAGGGCTGTTGTTTTTAACTGGGCGCCTGC
>CAZEZE010000246.1:0-4602 GCA_964516445.1 uncultured Chitinophaga sp.
CATCACCCTGGTTAGCTGGGCAATATGGGTCAGGTCGTGAACCACCCAGGTTGCCAGCAGGTTTCGAAGGCTCACTTCCCCCAACGAAGGATGCAGGCCTTTCTTTTCCAGGTCGTCTTCTGAAAGCCGGAGTGACCTGAGCCAGGAAAGGTTTTCCTTTCTTAGAGCCGCAAACCCGTCCAAAAGCTGTTGAAGGGTCTTTCCCTTACTGGCTTCAAATTGTGCAAACCTGTCCCATGGTTCAAAAGGTTTCGCCAACCCCGACTCAAGAATGATCCTTGCCCTTACCACCCAGTCTGTTTTTTCCCCGTGGATGAGATGTCCCAGCACATCAAAAGGGGAAAAGGTATCCGGGCCTTCGTTATTCATTATCCATTCATCATCCAGGCCATCCAGCAACGTACGCAGAACAACCGGTGTTCTTTCCAGGATCTCGTATGATCTGTCCCAATCAAATTTCATTTTCCAGGTATTGTTTTAATGTTAACAGCACTTTGGGCCAGGCATCGTTCACCGCTTCATAATACCAGTCCCAGTGTTCGCCGCGATCTTTGGGATAGGGTCCCTGCTCCAGTTTCAGCAATGACCCGGCCGGCAGGGGCGAAGCATCGATCAGTAATTCAAGGGGGCCGAGGAATGGCCGTTCGGCGTTCAGGTACATATAATCCCCGATATGTAAAAAACCGTCCGGCTCATATTGTTTTATAACCCCCGTTGATACATACCTGATCCCGCTTTCACTGATACCCCATGCAATCGTATAAATGCCGCCGGGTTTTAATTCAATCAAACTCTGCTCAACACCCCACCAGCCTTTCAGCATATCGCTGTTGGTAAAGGCGCGGATGACCATTTCAGGTGATACCGCTATTTCAATGTTACAGGTGACGGTTCTCACGGTTTTTTAGTTTTAGGTAATTTCTCCCTGACGAGTTTATAGGAAAGTTCCAGCAATTCCTTCCCCTCCCTGGCCGTCAGACGTAGAATATCATCCACCTGCACCCATTTATTCCTGGCCAGGTAAGGCGCCGGACCGAATCCTTCCCGTTCTGACAGTTCATCGAATTTCTCTTCGCTCGTTTTGAAAGAAGCCTTGACCGGCGACTCATCGGGAGATGTGATCAGGAACATCTTGCCTCCAACATTAAAACATAAATGGTTTCCCCATTTGATGTCCACTGTTACGCCGGGTAGTTGTTTGCAGATTAGCTGAATGGAATCGAGTGTCATGATTGCCGCGATGTTTTTTTCATACCAGTGGTCAGGAGTTAATCACATTTTTCAGGCGCTGATCCCTGTTCCGCAGATCGATCCCTCCTTCCAGCATTGACTTTAAGTTCGCGAGGTAAAAGGTCCAGCCTGTTTTGCAACCCAGGTGCCAGTAATGTTTTCCCTGTTCATCATCCGGGATCTGGTCCTGCTGCAGTTCAACCAGATTTTGCCCGTTCTCTTCTTTTATCGTAACGGTACAATTACCGGCCTTACCAAAACTGAATTTAAAATGATCTTTCCCGTTGCAATCCAGTATTTCGCCCTGCTCCACCGTTTCATTATCCCAGCCATGCCAAAGCCAGCGATACGTATCTCCCTTTTGCACATACTCAACCGGCCCGCGTTCGCTTCCATTTGGTTTTTTATACTCACTCAGTCGTAAAAACCAGTACTCCATCCCTGCACGGGTAGCCCAGCATTGATACAGTTTTTCGGTTGCGGCATTCACCGGTATTCTCACTGTGAAAGTTGTCCAGTCAAATTCTGGCATTATTCCGTTTTAATTCTTGAATAATAAAAATCCAATCGTTTTCCCGGAAGAGCCGGTCCCCCGTCAATATACGCATGAATGGAATCCCTGTTTACAACATCATAGATGATCCGTTTGGGAAAATCATGGCCGGTGTTCTCGGCAACAAATCCATTTTCGCTGTGCGACGTGATCCTAAACGGCACCGGCTGATTGTTATTCTGCCACAGCGCCGTGGGAATGTAATAGTAGTCCATCCCCCGGAAAGCAAGATCAAGTTTCTCCTGTAAGAGGGTTTCTCCCGTACTTTTTGTGAGCATGTTTTCACCGGAAAGCGTGCTGTCATTAAAAGCGTTCCACTTTTCCAGAATTTCGCCTCTTTGAGTATCCATTTTCCAGGAACCGATCAACCAGTTAAAAGATTGCATCTTATTTTTTTCATTCCTGTAGCCAACTGAAAAGCCGGCAAGCACAACAAAAAGGATGGCTATTACAGCATTCCATTTCATGACAGGTATTTTTCAGGAACAGAATGGAGGGCAATGCGATTGCCTTCCGTATCCATGAATACCGCCATGAACCCGTATTCGGGACTGATCTCTGTTTTGGGAACCATGATCTTCCCGCCAGCCGCTTCAACCCTGTCAAGGACGATCTGTACATCGGGGTTGCCATTCAGGTAGATCAGCGGGCCGTCAGTTGCGGAAGGAACATGAAACCCATCTGTTTGTACAATGGCTCCGCCGACGCCCTCCATTGGGTTGTCCAGCGGGAACATCCTCATTTTGATATTCTCCATATCTATCGGCGTCATGGTTATTGTAAAAATGGACTCGTAAAACTTCTGGGCCCTGTTAATGTCATTGGCCGGGATCTCAAACCAGCTTATCGCATTTTTCATGTTGGTTGTTTTTGTTTCTTTATTATTAAATTTTTTATGCACTGAAATGATTGCGGGATCAGCTCATCCGGATTTTTTCGCTTTTACATACTGATCCCTTTTTGCAGTGGCCTGTTGATAGTAACCTCGTGTGAATACTTCAAGTCCACCAAATTACTGGTTGATGTCTTTTCCTTCTTTTAGTTTGGCGATAAATCCTTCCACTTGTTTTTTGGCCGCATCATTCGGGGCCTGGGCCATCGCCTTTTCCGCGTGTTTGATCGCATTCTTAAAATCGCCTTTGGCGGAATAGCCGCTCATCAGACCGTTATTTACTCCAAACATATCGCCGTAGCGCTTCTCGCTTGCCTTAAAGACCTCCATCGCCTTATCGGTTCTTTTCTGCACGATCAGTTGCCGGCCGTACGCGGTGTACTGGTTGGCAGTTGCGATCAGCAACGCCTCATCCATGGTGGAATCCGCCTGTGGCGTTTTCGCCAGTTTATCATAGGCGTTTGCCAGGTTCCTTAAGGTAATAAAACTTTTCTGTCCCTGGAAACCCGTGATCGCACGGATGCTCCATTGCAGGGCCTCTTCCAGGTTAATATTCTTATTCAGGCAATACTGTGCCGCCTGGAGCATGTTGTTGCTGTTAAATCCTTTTTGGCCGGTAACCTGTTCCCGCAGCCTGGCCAGCACAATATTATCGACATCCACATCCACCCGGAAAGGAACGGCCATTTTTTCCCACTGCAGGGAGATCACGCAATACTTCTCCTTGTGTTCGGTGAATTCATATTTAAGCCATTCCACCGATTTCTCCAGGGCTACCGGTTTTACATCAACCCGCAGCACGTCATCCTCCTCCCTGTAATAGAAACTTCCCCAGGCTTCTGTTTCCCGGGAAAAGATCAGGGTTACATTTTCAGCACCCATCGCCATGAACAACGCGTACGACCCGGCTTTGAGGTCTTTGCCTTCAACTTTCACATCATGCTCAAAGCTGATGACGGTTGCCTCGTTGGCCCCGGCCCGCCAGGGACTGGTTGATTTATTACTGATGAAATTGGTGGTGCTGAAGCCCCAGGTAACCGCATTCCCGTCACCAAAGATTTTCCCTTCCCTTTTGTTTACATCGGGTCTTGAATACTTTATTGTGATGGAAGTAATTCCTACTTCTTCACTTATCATGGCACGGGGATTCCCGCCACTGGGCGGGATGTCCATTTGAGCATGAAGAGCTGTTAGGGAAACAGAAAAAAAGACAAGCAGTGTAGTGCGTTTCATAATTAAAATATTTATTGATGAATACCACCACACTGCGCCTGCGGGAAAAGAAGAAGTGAGGGTAGCGTGGTTTGGTTTATTTAAAGATCAGTAAAATAGAGCGATATGGTTCGCCGCTTATCCCGGCAAATGTTCATTTAAAATGATTTGGGTATGGGAACATACTCTTTGGCAGAGAACAGGGGTAAGGAGTTGAAAGGGTCACTAAGACACTTGATCTGCAATAAATTGCGAGTAAATGATGGTCATTTATGGCAGATCCTCTCCAACTCGTTCTCCGGTAATTCCAACGCCATAAAATTACCGGGCATCCGGGTAACTGAAGTGGCAATGCCGGTCATAGTAAAATGCCTGAATCGGTGCTCCAGTTTCAGGATCAGTCCTCCCTTCACCTCTTTGCCATAAGTATCCCAGTTGTAAGAACGATGCCGCAGGTAAGTTGCCGGGGCTATTTTCTGTTTGGTGCTGACATAATATTTTACCCAGGAATTATTTTTCTGTATTTCAAGTACTTTACATTCGTACCCCAGTATCTTTTCATCGGTTTCGTAAACCCGGACCGACAGGACCGAATCCGTCAGTACACTATAGTCCTCGCATTGCGTTTCTTCTCCGGACGAATTTCGGGAAACACAGCGGTTGAGTTTCCCTGAGTAATAATATTTTATTGTATCACGACCGGTAAAGACACTTT
>CAZEZE010000247.1:0-4591 GCA_964516445.1 uncultured Chitinophaga sp.
ATAAGTATTTCCATTGGCCATCCCCCCGTTGCGGGCAAATCCTTCCCTGTATACCACCTGGGGAATCCCGAATGTCGTTGATGATGCGGCCATGATATACGTGATAAGGCACTCGTTCCATCCCTGGATCTTATGATTCATATCCCAGTTGTAAACGGGGCTCCAGTGCCAGTACAGGACATTTTCGTTGCTTTTCCGGAACCAGTTCCACTCAACCGCATTCCACAATATGTTAATATCATTGCGAAGCGTCGTCTCCGCGGGATCGGCTCCATTGAAGTATTGCCTGGCCGTAAGCAGGCCGGCCATCAGGTAGGAAGTCTCTACCAGGTCGGCCCCGTCATCCTTTGTACTGAAAGGTATAACAGCGCCGGTTGTTCCGTTCATCCAGTGTGGGAAGGCCCCGTGAAATTTCTGCGCTGTGTTCTTCAGGAAGCCGACAATGGTTTGCATACGGGTAAGGCCCTGTGCCCTGGAGATGAATCCCCGGCTAATGCCGACCGGTATGGCCATGATCCCGAAACCGGATCCCCCGGAAGTAACCGTTTCGGGTGTGGCATTGCTTCTTTCCCGGGCCAGTCCGCTTACAGGATGACCATAGTCCCAGAAATACCGGAATGTTTGTTGCTGTACAAGATCCAGCAATGCATTATCGGATAAAAGGGGGAATTTATCCGTCGAATCGATCTGGGTAACAAACTGGATACTGAGTGCAGAATTCAATGCTCCGCCCGACGATGATTTCAAAGTAGTGGCCGCGCTGATGAAATAACGTGCCAGGTACTTATATGGGGACGAGGGAGTAACTACAAGTGTACTGTCACCGTTCTCATATGCATAATTAATCGCAACCGGTGTTGTGCCGTTTTCTCTTACCAGCACTGCCCCGCCGACAGTTGCCCTGTCCACCGCGTTACTAAACCTTATCCGGATGGCTGCATTGGGCCGGGTATTATAGTTAGCGACAGAAGTATTAGCGGGAACGTTATCCAGTCTCGCGGTCTGAAATACCAATGCCGCAGGCGGTGGTGGCGGAGGTGGAGCTGTACCCGTATCTTTTTTTCCGCACCCGGCCAGTGCAAGCACCGTCAACACCAATAATGTTATAGAAGCTTTGTCCTGCATACATTAAATCCATTAAAAAACAAGTGTGGCAATCGAATGTGGTTTCGCTTTCAGTTCAGCCGCTTTGCCGTTCACCCAGAGAAAATAAGGTGTTTCCTGGCCGTCCTGGTTCATTACCACCACCACGGTCTTGCCATCCTCATTGCGGAAAGCGGTGGTCAGCAACTGGCTTCGGCTCGCCGTGGCTGCTATTCTTTTCGCGCCGGGCTGAATGAATTTGGAAAAATGCCCGATATAATAATACGCATTTGTATAGATCAGCTGACCGGTCTTTGTATCACCATGTACCGGCGCGAAACAGAAATTCTGAACATGGTTAGGTCCGCCGGTTTCATCGAGTAAGATATTCCAGTCGGTGAAACCTACCATGCCGTTGTTGAAATCGTTGATCATGGAACGGCCATACTCCTCTCCCAGTACCCAGGCGTTATATCGTGTTGCATTAAAACTTTCTGCGCACCCTTCTGTAAAAAAGATATTAGTTTGGGGAAATGCCTCATGCACCCTTTTCAGGTTTTCATACATAGGCATGCCCCCGCTCCAGTCCTCATACCAGTGAAAACCGATCCCCCAGATATATTTGGCAGCATCCGGGTCATTGAAATAGGTTTGCGCCCGCTGGTAGATAAGATCACGGTTATGATCCCAGACAATGATCTTCTTATCCTTTAGCCCTTCTTTCTCCATAATAGGCCCCAGGTGTTTTTTCAGGAAATCCCTCTCCTCTTCGGCTGAATAGATGCAGCTCTCCCAGCGTTGCTTTGCCATCGGTTCATTCTGTATACTGATACCCCATACCGGCACGCCCTCTTTCTCGTATTCCTTAATGAACCTTGTGTAGTATTGGGCCCAGCTATCATTGAACTCCGGTTTCAGTTTTCCTCCCTGCAGCATATCATTATTATCCTTCATCCAGGCCGGGGGGCTCCAGGGACTGGCAAACAGGTTCAGGCTGCCCCCGGCAGCTTTCATGGCTTCTTTGATAAAGGGTATCTTGAATTTCCGGTCGTGCTCAATATTAAAAGACTTTAACTCCTTGTCATTGTCCTGTACATAAGTGTACATATCACTGCTGAAATCACAACTATTGATATTGGTACGGGCAACGGTGTATCCAATCCCGTTTTGTTTATCGAAATAGGCCGTTAGCAATTCCTGTTGTTTCTCTTTCGGAAGCTTATAAAAGGTTTCCGCGGATGCGTCAGTCATGGCCGCCCCGATCCCGAAAAAGGACTGGAAGCTCCGGGCGGGGTCCACAAATACGCAGACCTGAGTCTCGAAAGGCTGACCCATTTCTTTGAACTCCAGCGTATCCGTCAGTGTGAGCCTGAGATCGCTGCTGTCGGCCGTGGTATAGACCAGCACTTTTTTCCCAACGGTTGAAAACGAGGGCGCACCGCTTTTATCACCCGTTTCCTTTTTCTTTTCAGAACAGGAAAGCAGCACCAGTAAGATCCATACGATTCTATTACGTTTCATACTCTTTTTTTTACCGTTTACCAGGTATAGGTTGCCACCGCGCCGGCATTCAGCGAGGTAAACACCCACTTCCCTTTATATTTGATATTAAAGCCCTGTGCTGCGCCGCTTTCGTTGAGCACGATGAGCACTTTCTTACCCGATGGGGTTTTAAATGCCACATTGGGAAAATTGACAACTTCGGCACTCTGGATCCTTACGGAACCGGCCGGAACGAATTTCGAAGCATGTGCGATGATATAATAACTTACATTCCGGGTAAACGAAGAGCCGCTGATCGTAATAGCACCCTTGCATTCCGTGCATCCGCCCGGGGTATGAGGGCCATAGGCAGGATCATTGGCCAGGTTCCATTCCAGGACAACCCTGCTCCAGTTTCTTACGGAGCCAATCAATACATTTTTCACATGCCAGTTCAGGTCACCGTCAAAACTTCCGCCCGCACCCGTCCATTGTTCTGTGAAATAAAGGTTTTTATCGGGGTGCGCATTGTGAACTGCTGACAAAGCGCTGATACTTCCTGCATATAGATGAAATGCAGAGCCGTCAACAAATGCTTTGGCGGCAGCATCATTCAGGATACTGATGGGATAACTGGCATTATCACAGTTATGATCCCATATAATGATCTTCGTACCGATACCGGCCGCCAGGAAAGCGGGGCCCAGGTGATTTTTTACAAAGTCTGCCTGTTGCGGTGCTGTCATCAGCATACTGGGATTATTACCGCCATGTTCAGGTTCGTTTTGTATGGTCACCGAATGTATCGTTATACCTCTTGCCTGCATCTGCTGAATATATTTTACAAAATAATTCGCATATACACTATAATACTGCGGAAGGAGATTGCCGCCAATGGAGCTGCCGTTACTCTTCATCCATACGGGCGGGCTCCAGGGAGATCCCATGATCTTTATGTTCGGGTTAATGGTCAGTACCTGCTGCAATACTGGGATAAGGTCGGTCAGGTCCTCCGAGAGACTGAAGTTAGCCAGTGTTGGATCTGTTTGTCCGGCCGGCATATCGTTATAACTAAAAACAGAAGGGCTCAGATCAGAGGCGCCGATACTCACCCTGATATAACTGATCCCGATTGAATTGGCACCCGTTCCGAAGAGTTCATTGAGCAAATTCGCCTTTTCCGTTATTCCCATCCTGTTGATCAGGTAAGCGCTGCTCCCGGTAAGCGTATAGCCAAAACCATCCACCGGCTGGTAACTGACTGACGAATCCACCTCTATATTGGGGTAACTGTTTGCGGTCGTTGAAAAGGACAGCACAGCAGATTGCTTTTGCAGTAATACCGATTGATCCGCCTTTGTGAGCCACATATCCATATCATTGGTAGCCGGGGGAGGGACCGGCGGATTCGTTCCGCCGTTTTGTTTTTTGGTACACTTTCCGCAAAGGAGAAACGCGGAGACCGCGACCAGCATTATTCTTGATTTAATAGTCATCATGACCCTTTATTTATGTATGTTCGACATTCTCAAACCCGGAAATTCTATTCAGCCCCGTCAGTCAATGCCCGCTGAATGGCATGATCCCCGATCTTCCTGCCAGTGACCAGTCCCACTTCACAATCGCTACGGTAATGGATGGCGCCGTACAAACGGGACATGGATGCTTCACCTGCCATTGTATTGTATGCACCCGCTTTTGATTTTATTATATGTCCGAGTATCGTGGCAGCCGCCCCGCTGAATGTCGAGTGCCCGGATATATAAGACGGGAAATTGGGCAGCCCTGTCAGTGTTTTTATCCTCGCATCCACCTGTGAAGGCCGGGGATTGAAATAATAAAATTTGGCATCCCAGCAGGCAATTGCTGCGTCCATCATCGACATATTCAGCAGCGCCATATTCCTCGCCCAGCGCACTTCGCTGAATCGCTCCCTGACAAAATCCTGTGCCGCGATTAAATTCCAGTGTCCCGGTGGTGTATACGTAGACAAACCATCTGCCCAATTATGCACGACCTTCATCCT
>CAZEZE010000248.1:0-4566 GCA_964516445.1 uncultured Chitinophaga sp.
AACTTTGATATCGTCCGGTAAAGGTCCGGGTAGGAACTGATCATTATACAGGCACCCGTTCATTTTTTAAAGTCTGTGTCAATTGCAATTATTGCAAATCCCCCGCAGCTTGTATGATAATTCAATTATTAACAGACTTTCCGCAAGAATAGTTTTGTGATGAACATTTACGGTAGTAGGTACTGCGGATCAAATTAAAAAAACTGTTGCTGGTATCAATAAATCACAAACCATGAAAAAGAAATGTTTAAAACCCTGTAGTGTTTTAATTCTCTAATTTGGGTTCTTCATCTTCCCGTTTAGTGTGTTGGCCCAACAGCAGGAAAAACTCATTAAAAAAGTTTATTTTGACAACGGGCTGCTTGCTGCAGGAAAGGAAAGTGGCGGATTTTCTTCCCTTGAATTTATACTAAAAAACAAGTGGAGCGCCTCCGTTTCTTTTTGCGGGATGGGCCTGGAGCCAAAGGAACTGCCGGATGATTATGAGGCAGCATGGGGATTAGTTATTTTGCCTTTTGAAAATAACCTGTATAATGATTTGAAAATAATAAGTGTAAGCGCCGGAAAGTATATCCCTGCCGGCAAGAAAGCATGGTTTACAATGGAAGCGGGTCCATCCTTTATCCAGGGTCAGCGATACAGGTTTACAAGAAACCCGGACTATGTACCCGGACAGGCAGAATACGCAATCCTGGGCTTCTATTATCCTTCAAATTATAATCACGTTTCGGAAAAAACCAAAACTATGGGGGCTGTGATAAAAGCAGATTTTACCTGGGCTTTCGCTTCCTTTATGGGGATCGGTATTGGTGGAGTTGCCAGTTTAAATTCCATTCAGTCATTCGGGGCATTTCAGGTAAAACTTTCAGTAGGCTGGATGAACAGGAAATAATACACTGTACGGAATTTCATACTGAAGGCAACACTTTTCAGAAGATCAAAAAACTGATCCCGGCTGCCGGCAGGGGAAGAACTGTTTATTTCATTCTTTGTTTCATGGCTTCATATAAAATAATACCGGTTGCAACAGATACATTCAGGCTTTCAAAGTCTCCTTTCATGGGGATCTTTAGCTTTTCATCACAGATCTTCATCAGTGCCGGGTAGACCCCTTTTTCCTCGCTTCCCATCACTATGGCGCAGGGTTCGTTGAATTCAGCGTCCGCGATATTTTTTTCGGCCTTCATATCGGTGGCATATACTTTTATCCCGTTCAGGTGCAGTTCATCCACGGCTTTCATTAAACTGTTTACCCGGCAAATGGCTATTTTTTCCAACGCACCCGCAGATGTGAGTATCGCATCCTCATTCAGCGCCCCCACCCCCTTATCCGGTATGATGATGGCATGCACACCGGTGCAATAGGCGGTACGGGCTATACCACCGATATTCCGGATATCCGTGATCCCGTCTAGTATCAGGAATAAAGGCGCCTCCCCGCTATCGGTCACAAAGGAGATCACATCCTGCAGGTTCTGGTACTGCACTTTAGCGATCTGCGCTACCACCCCTTCATGACCCGAAATATTGAAACCGTCCAGTTTTGCTACTGGCACATAATTGACGGGAACAGCATTCTGGACCGCCAGTTTCTTAATCTCATTGATATCCTGTCCCTGTGCGTGTGTATCGAGGTAGATCCTGTCCAGTTGCTGGCTGTTTTGCAATGCACTTCTGACGGCCTCACGGCCAATGACAAGTGAGCTCTTTTTGGGACGGTGTGCGTGCCTGAAATTTTTCACCATGTAAAGGTAACGAAACAAAAAACCCTGTCAGCGTATTTGGCCAACAGGGTTGTAAAGTTCTTCGGAAAGAAAAACGGAATATTATTTCAGACTGAAAGCTTTTTTCACTTTCGAAACATAATCCAGTTTTTCCCAGGTAAAGAGTTCAACCCTGCGGGTCACGCTCTTTCCATCGGGAGATACGAATGTCTTTTCCACTGTCCTGGGCACCCGTCCCATATGACCATAGGCCGCTGTTTCACTGTAGATCGGGCTGCGGAGTTTGAAACGCTTCTCAATGAAATAAGGTCGCATGTCAAACAGGCCTTCTACGATTTTAGCGATCTGTCCGTCATTCATATCCACTTTGGAAGTGCCATAGGTATTTACGTTTATACTGGTGGGTTGTGCTACACCGATGGCATAAGACACCTGCACCAGCACTTCATCACATAAACCGGCAGCTACCAGGTTCTTGGCGATATGCCTGGTGGCATAAGCCGCTGAACGGTCCACTTTGGAAGGATCCTTTCCGCTGAAAGCGCCGCCGCCATGGGCACCCTTTCCGCCATAGGTATCCACGATGATCTTTCTGCCGGTAAGACCGGTATCGCCATGCGGTCCTCCGATCACGAACTTACCGGTTGGATTGACATGGTATTTGATATCACTATTGAAAAGCTTTGCGTATTTCTTATACCTGGCTTTTACGCGGGGTATCAGGATATTGATCACATCGTTTTTGATTTTGGCCAGCATCCTGGCTTCTGAATCAAAATCATCATGCTGGGTGGAGATAACGATGGCATCGATGCGAACAGGCTGGTTATTGTCATCATATTCCAGCGTTACCTGGCTCTTGGCATCCGGGCGGAGATAGGGCATTTTGGAATTCTTCTCCCGGCGGATCGCTGCCAGTTCGATCAGGAGATTATGTGCCAGGTCAAGCGCCAGCGGCATATAATGTTCTGTTTCGTTGGTGGCATAGCCAAACATCATTCCCTGGTCACCGGCTCCCTGTTCTTCTTTTTTCTTCCTGTCCACACCCTGGTTGATATCAGCAGACTGCTCATGAATGGCCGATAGCACGCCACAACTGCTGGCTTCGAACATATATTCGCTCTTGGTATACCCGATCCTGCGGATCACATCACGGGCGATCTCCTGCACATCCAGGTAGGCTTTTGATTTCACTTCCCCGGCAAGTACCACCTGTCCGGTTGTGACAAGTGTTTCGCAGGCAACCTTGGATTGTGGGTCAAAAGCAAGAAAATTATCAATCAACGCATCAGAGATCTGGTCGGCTACTTTGTCCGGGTGTCCTTCACTCACTGATTCTGATGTAAATAAATAAGGCATGTATGAAATTTTAGGTCGCAAAGATAAGGTTGTCGCTACTAATGAGCAAAGCCTCCCTTGACTTCCGGGAGGCTTTTAAACATATCTTGATAACTTATCAGAGTTTGGAGTAGATGATCCGCAGGCGCATCCTTTGGTTCGGGTGGTTCCCTCCACCTATCCGAACCCTTCCATTCGCGATGGTACTGCCTACATAGGCACCCGTAACATCGAAATCACCAGAAATACCCAATGATTTGGTTTTTAGAGCAATGGTCAGGGGGGCATATAAACGTAGGTCATACGAAGTTTGGGTACCTGTTACAATATGCTGTACATACCGGGAAAGGTTGAATTTCCAAACTTTGATCGGGTTGCCAAATGGATCAGTGGCATTTTGTGGTGAAACACCAAAAGCTACCAGGTCAAAGCCTGAACTGGGTGAAAGGTCCAGGGAAAAAGGAAGGGTCCTGTATTTATTATTACCGGTAATAGTTGGATCAAAAGCATCCAGGAAAAGGGCCGTAGGCGGTGTGAACAGCTGGTCACTGGGATCGTATACTTGTTCCACGATAAGTTCTGCACGGTGCACAACCCGGTTGCCCAGTGCCGGCAGATCAGGAATTTTAATACTGGCATAAGTGCCCGGTGAATTCTGGATAAAGGCGATCGGGGCCTGTACCGTAACACCAGCCGCGGCAGCTACCGGCGTACCGGCATAATCCCTCTTCACATAATTGGCCGATTTACACTGGGAATAGAAAGTAAAGTAAGTAACCGTGGTGGAATCCAGGCTCCCGCTTTTCTTAGGGAGTTTATAGTAAAACGCCAGTTTTGTATTGGCGCTTTTCATATCAATGCCAATGATCGCGTTACCTGATCCTACCGAGCGGACAGCAAACCCTTTGAAATTAGTTTTGAACGCTGAATCAGAACGGTAAGCATTGGACGTATCATAATTCATCATCCTCCTGGCAAAATTGGTGTCCAGTTTTATACGCACCTGGCCTGCAGTGGTATCCCTGAATACTTTTACGGAATCATCCAGCCGGCTGGGGAAGATCAACTGACCCCCGGGATTCAATTGTGTGCCGTATGAAATTGGTTGTTGTCTAACCAGGTAGGAAGAGTCTAATTTGAAAGACTGGTTCAGTTCATATACATTAATGGTTTGCGGGATGGTTGAGTCGCCATACCGTTCCCCGTAACCCAGTACCAGGACAACTGAATCAAGCACCAGGCTGTCCTTTCTCGCAAACGGGTAAGTTCCGTTTGTGAAAAAGTCGTTGGAGCCGGGTTTTAGTTCCAGGTACAATTCAGCATTTGTCCTGCCGAAAATCGGGTCATTACTGATCTGACCCAGGAAATGCCTGTCATCTGAACTGATCCTCAGGGAATCTGTCAGGATCCCGAATGTATCATTGAAAACCTGCACCTGTAAACTGGTGTCGAATGTGTTGATATTGTCGATCGGCGGAATAAGCCCTCCCCCGACATCGGTGAA
>CAZEZE010000249.1:0-4563 GCA_964516445.1 uncultured Chitinophaga sp.
CGCTTCGATCTATGCAAAATACGGAACTGACCTTTGCGGTTATGATGAACTCAAACTGAAAGCACTTTCCGGTCCTTATTTAGGAGCTACCTACCAATGGTATATGGGAGGCGTTGAGATCGCCGGTGCTACTTCTGATGTGTATTTTGTAACCATGGAAGGTGAATACTCCGTGACCGTGACAGGTCCAAACGACTGTTCAACCACCTCTGCGGTGACCACCATTGTGGCTACCTGTCGTGAAGCAGGCGCTGGCAACGGTTATCTGGGTGTTTATCCGAATCCGAATAGCGGAACATTCAACTTGTCTTGTGAAATACCGAGTGCAGGGAATGCCACCGCAATACTGAAGGTGATCAATATTACCGGTCAGGAAATATATACAGGAATTGTTCCGCTGCAAAATGGCAATGCTGATCTCAGTATTCAGCTGAATTGCGCCAACGGAATGTATACTGTGATCCTTCAAACTAATGACCTTGTAAAAACAACACTTATCGAGGTGCAACATTAATTAAGACTGATTCTTATTTCAAAGGCCGCCTTTATCAGGCGGCCTTTTTATTATCCCCGGATCCTCTTGCCCTCAAGAATTTTGAAAAAATTTTCTGAAAATTTATGCAGGTCAAAAATTTTACATACATTTGACACAGCGACACCCTGATCAGCGTCGAACACACACACAATGGAAGGTAGAGTTAGCTACTGAATCGTACGCATAACCACTGCTATTCCCTGACGATGCCTGTCAGCTGATATGAGAGCCAGCCACATCATTGTAAAGCATGTTGTGGTTGCGCTCCATACTGCATCACCCCGCACAATTTTCCTTCTGATTTCTTATTTCGTTTAATTGTTTCCGGCAAATAAATTCTGCTTTGCTACAACGCTTTCAGTATCCCGGCACCGATTTGCAGGCAGCCTGCAGGGTTCGAATTTTCCGGAATTCCCAAACTTTAACCCCGTATTAACATGTCTTAAAGGGAGGTGAACAAAAATTCGCGCTAATTTTAACACTTAAAATAATGAAGGATACTATGAAAAAAATATTAGCTCTCTGCATAGCTTTTGTCGCGATTGCCGGAACCACGGTCATTAACGCACAAACACTGGATGAAGTGCTTGATGAACATTTCGATGCCATGGGACAGAAAAAACTAAAAAAAGTCGAATCTGTCACCACTATAGGGAAACTCAATCAGCAGGGAATGGAAATTCCTTTCACGCAAACATCAATGCGACCCAATAAACTGCGCATTGAAGGCACTTTTCAGGGCATCTCCTTCATTCAGACATTCAACGGAACCGAGGGCTGGACCCTTAATCCGTTTGCAGGCTCCACCGAAGCCCAGCCAATGGCAGAGGATGAGATCAAGCCATTAAAAATGCAGGCTGATCTCGATGGCATGTTATATAACTGGAAGGATAAGGGCTATACCGTTACGCTGGAAGGCTCTGAGGACGTGGAAGGAACGGATTGCTACAAGATAAAGGTAGTTACGGCCGATAACCAGACGTATACCCATTTCATGGATAAGGACAGCTATATGCTGATTAAGACCAACTCCAAGATTACCATGATGGGCACCGAGGTAGTGAGCGATTCTTATTACAGCAATTATATGCAGGTGGACGGGATCGCCTTTCCGGGTAAAATTGAAAACCGGTACAATGGTGTGAGCGGTGAAACCATCGTAATTGACAGTGTTGAACTGGATAAGGTTACCGACCCGGCAATGTTCGAAAAACCTGTGATGGCAGCCGCCCCAACAAAAGAATAAATTCCTGAAAGGCATACAGATATTGAACTGTATGCCTTTTTTCTTTTAACCTATTCAACCCGACTACATGAAAAAGATCCTTGCAGCCGTACCGGCTTTATTGCTCATTTCTGCACTCAGCGGACAATCAAAAATTACTGATGCGACCTTTGGCGCAATCGAGGGCAGGCAGATAGGTCCCGCCAGAATGAGCGGCCGGATCGCAGCCATCGATGCCGTAAACGCCGACCCGAATATTGTATATGTCGGGGCCGCCGGTGGCGGATTGTGGAAATCGATCAACCAGGGAACTACTTTCAAACCCGTATTCGACGAGTTTCCTCAGTCCATCGGCGCTATCTGCATCGACCAGCAGCATCCCGACACAGTTTGGGTGGGAACCGGCGAATCGTGGATGCGCAACTCGGTGAGCGTCGGAACAGGAATCTACAGGACAGTGAACGGCGGTGAGAAGTTCGAGTTCATGGGATTGCCCAACAGTGAGCATATCGCGCAAATCATCATCAGCCCGTCAGATCCGAATACCATTTATGTCGCTGTTGCCGGCGCTTTATGGGGAGACAGCGAGGAACGTGGATTATATAAGTCAACCGACGGAGGCGTAAACTGGAGCAGAATTCTGTATGTGAATCCGTCCACAGGCTGCGCAAGTATTGCCATGGACCCGGAGCATCCGGAGATATTGTATGCTGCAATGTGGGATTTCCGCAGGGAAGCCTCCACTTTCAGGTCAGGCGGCCAGGGAAGCGGATTGTATAAATCCGTTAACGGGGGAAATACATGGGATAAGATCCAAAACGGATTACCCGACGAAATACTTGGCCGTATCGCGGTTGTAATATCTCCTGTTGCACCGCATGCGCTGTATGCCCTGGTTGAATCCAAGAAATCTGCCTTATATAAATCGACAGATGGAGGTTCTAACTGGTTGAAAATGAGCGATCAAACAGTTTTAGGAGAGCGTCCTTTTTACTTCAGCATCCTTCGTCCCGACCCAACAGAGGACAACAGGATTTACAAACCCGGGTTTGGGTTGACAGTGAGTGTTGATGGAGGAAAGGTGTTCCAGTCTGCCTCAATTACCGGCGGAGGATACCATAGCGACCTGCATGCTTTATATATAAGTCCGAAAGACAACCGTCTGCTCTACCTGGGCACCGACGGCGGTGTGTACATTTCACGCGACAAAGGAAATACCTGGAGCCATTGTCAGAATCTTCCTGTTTCGCAATATTATCATGTGAGTGCCGATATGGAGAAGCCTTACAATGTGTATGGCGGCTTGCAGGATAACGGAAGCTGGAAGGGCCCTTCGCAGAATGCCGGCGGTATTCAGAATGCCGACTGGGAGACGATTGGCGTTGGCGACGGGTTTAACGCATATGCCGATCCGGAGGATAATGCTATCGTTTACTGGCAATACCAGGGCGGCAAGATCTACCGGTCGAACCTGCGGACGGGAGAAAGCAAATTCATCAAGCCCTTTCCGGATGCGACCACCGAGGACCTGCGGTATAACTGGAACACCCCCGTGGTTTTCGGAAAGAAATCCGGCTGGTTATATGTCGGCTCCCAGTACCTCTACCGCTCCAAAGACAAAGGTGACACCTGGGAACGCATTTCCGGCGACCTGACAACCGACGATCCGAAGCGGCAGATGCAGGAAAAATCGGGCGGCATTACGGTTGACAATACTACTGCGGAGAACAACACCACCATTTTCAGTATCGCAGAATCACCCCTGGATGCAAATATTATCTGGGCCGGAACCGACGACGGGAATGTGTGGAACACGACCGATGGCGGTAAAACCTGGACAAAGCTGAATGGTAATTTAACAGGATTACCGGCATTTGCCTTTATCTCCGGTATCGATGCCGACAACTTTGAGCAAGGCGCTGCATATATCACTGTCGACGCCCACCGAAACGGCGATCTGAAACCCTATAGTTTCTACACAAGTGATTACGGTAAAACATGGAAATCTATTGTAAATGAACAAGTTAAGGGTTATGCACATGTGATCAAACAGGACCTGATAAATCCGGATCTGCTGTTCCTGGGAACAGAATTCGGACTCTGGGTGAGTATAGATAAAGGTATTAACTGGGTGCAATTCAAGGGGAATATTCCAAGTGTCGGCGTTTACGATATGGTCATTCATCCACGGGAAAGTGACCTTATTCTGGCAACGCATGGCCGCGGCATTATAATTATTGACGACATCACGCCCATCCGAAATTTCAAACCCGGGATGCTCGATCAGGATCTCGTTTTTTTACCAACGAGGCCGTATTATCTCCCGCTGGGCGGCATGACGCAGGATTTTCCGGGAGATGATGAGTTTGTGGGTCCGAACCCCTCCGGAGCTGCGACGGTAGCGTATTATATGAAGAAGCGACACGTATTCGGAGAGATGTATATGGAGATCTACGACAGCAAGGGAAATTTCGTCAAAAAGCAGCCGGCGGGAAACCGCAAAGGGATCAATATTGTGCGGGTGCAAACGATGATGAAGCCGCCGAGGGTGCCTTCTTCTCCAAATATCCTGGGCGAAGCCGCATTTGGCCCCGACATTGAGCCCGGCACTTATACCATTAAGATAATTAAGGGTGAGGAAACCTATACCACCTCGGTTACGATCAATTACAATCCGGAAATTAAAACATCTGCCGCTGACAGAACCCTGCGGAGAGAAACACTGATGCAGGCATATAATCTCCTTGAGGACCTGGCTTATGTCGATAAACAGGTTCTGGAGATACGGGACCAGACCAAACCC
>CAZEZE010000250.1:0-4557 GCA_964516445.1 uncultured Chitinophaga sp.
AAAACTGTACAGTTCATTGACCCTTGTGTCCACCACGAATTTGCATACGGCGGGCACAACATTATGCGCCTTGTTTTCGGTTTCAATGACCGTTACTGTCATTTTACATGGCCCAAGCAGTTCCGATATTTTTTCCAGGCGGTTGTTGCGGAACCATTCCAGGTCCTGCAATGCCCTGTAAATCGCGTTATCGCCTTCCTCCCTGGCGGCATGTCCAGCCACACCATGACTGATGCAATCCAGTACCATCAATCCCCTTTCCGCCACGGCCATTTGCATTTGCGTGGGTTCTCCCACGATGGCACAATCGACCTTTGGCAGGTAGGGCAGTGTGTACTCGATGCCACCTGTACCGCTGATCTCTTCTTCCGCGGTGGCGGCAATAACCAGGTTGTATTTCAGATCTGGTTTATCATAAAAGTACAGGAATGCAGCGAGCAGTGAGACAAGGCAGCCTCCGGCGTCATTGCTGCCCAGCCCGTATAGTTTACCCTCTTCCTCAATAGGGGAGAAAGGATCTTTCGTGTATTGGGGGTTGGGTTTAACTGTATCATGGTGAGAGTTGAGGAGCAGGGTTGGTTTTTTCTCATCAAAATATTTATTCAGGGCGAATACGTTATTGCCCACCCGGGAATGTTCAATGCCCTTTGTGCCGATAAAGCGGCAAAGAATACCGGCTGTCTGATCTTCCTGCCGGCTGAAGGACGGGGTCGCTATCAGTTCTTTCAGTAAACTGATGGATTCCGCCTGCAGTATGTGAAGCTCATTACTCATGGATGATGCTTGTTCCTGCTGTTCCGTTGATCAGAGCCGGCAGTTCTTCCGCTTTGCCGATAACCACTTTTCCCACCCCGCTATCCAGAGCCGTAAAGGCATTGTCCAGTTTAGGGATCATCCCGGAAAATATTTTATTCTTTGTTCTCAGCTCTTTGTAATAAGAAAAATTCAATGAAGGGATCACCGTTGAATCATCATTTGCATCAAGCAGCACCCCGCTTTTTTCAAAGGAGTAGATCAGCGCCACATCATACAAAGCGCTCATAGCCTTTGCGATCTCCTGCGCAATGGTATCGGCATTGGTGTTCAGCAATTGTCCCTGCCGGTCATGGGTGATGGGGGCAAAGACTACGGCGATATTCTTTTGAAGCATGCTGCTGATCAGATCCGTATTCACTGCATCCACATCTCCCACGAAACCGAAGTCCGGGGCGGGATGCTGCCTTTTGTGTGCAAGAATGGCGTCGCCATCCGCGCCGCAAAGCCCTATCGCGTTGCAGTGCCGGGCCTGCAGGGAGGCTACGATGTTCTTGTTGATATAACCGGCATATACCATGGTAACGATCTTCAGCGTTTCCGCATCGGTGATTCTTCTTCCTTCCACCATTTGTTGTTCAATGCCCAGGTTTTCCGCAAGGCGGGTTGCCAGTTTGCCGCCGCCGTGTACCAGTATCTTTTTTTCTTCAATTGAAGCAAAATCTTCCAGGAACGCCGATAGTTTGGCTTCTTCATCGATAATATTACCACCAATTTTTATAATATATAAACGATCCATCATCTTTCAGAAATTTGTTTCACCCTTTTGGTGACCTAAGTATCTCCGACAACACCGCCTGCGCTGCCCAAACCCTGTTCGAAGCTTCCCTCGTGACGATACTATTCGGCCCGTCAAGAACCTCATCACTCAGTTCCACATTCCTTCTCACAGGGAGACAATGCATCACTTTGGCGTTGCGGGTCAGACCCAGTTTCTTATTGGTGAGCATCCAGCCCGGGTCACTTTCATAAATCTTTCCGTAATCATTGAATGTACTCCAGTTCTTTACATAGACAAAATCAGCGTCTTTCAGCGCCTCATCCTGGTTATGGGTGATACGGGCGCCTTTGGTGAATTCCTCGCTGAGTTCATAATCCTCGGGGTGTGTAATTACAAAATCGGCCTTTCCCCAGGCATTGATCCATTGTGAAAAGCTATTGGCCACACACTGCGGCAGGGGCTTTACATGCGGCGCCCAGCTCATCACAATTTTAGGCTTTGTTCCGGTCCTTAACGGGGTATCCTCTAATGTTTCCTGGATGGTGATGATATCTGTCAGTGATTGGAGGGGATGCAGGGTCGCGCTTTCCAGGCTCACTACCGGTATTCCGGCATATTTAATGAATTGCCGGATATAGAGTTCACTGTAATCATCATCACGGTTTTTCAGGGAAGGAAATGTTCGGATCGCAAGGATGTCAAAGTATTTCCCGAAAACGGGGGCGGCATCTTTCACATGCTCCACGGATGTTCCGCTCATGATGGCCTCTTCTTCAAATTCAAGCGCCCAGCCGTCGCTGCCTACATTGAAAATGATCGCCTCCATGCCCAGGTTCTGCGCGGCGATCTGTGTGCTCAGCCGTGTACGCATACTGGGGTTCAGGAATAAACAGCCGATGCGTTTGTTGGTACCCAGCGTTTTTTCCGCAAAGGGATTGGCCTTACATGCAAGCGCCTTCCGCACCAGCGCATCAATGGCATTCCCGGTATTACCGGCAGGGGCGACATCGTGTACAGAAACAAAATTTTTCATTTTATTTGGCAGGGGTTGTAGCTAACAGGCCGATCTCCTCTTTAATGGATTCAATAAATTGTTCAGCGTCTCTCTTTTTAAGGGCAAGGGAAGGCAGGAGGCGAATGACGTTCGGCCTGGCCTCACCTGTGAATATTTTCTGGTTCCAGAGCAGGTTCTTCTTCAGCTCCTTAAATTCTTCTGGTACATCAAAACCGATCATCAGTCCCCTTCCCCTTACATTTTTCAAATGAGGAATGGATTCCAGTTCATCTTTCAGGTATTTTCCCAGCACGACGGCATTGCCCATCAGTTTTTCCTCCTCGATGATCTCGAGCACAGCCAGGGCTGCGGCGCAGGCCAGGTGATTGCCGCCAAAAGTGGTGCCCAGTTGATAATGTTTCGGTTTGATATGCGGGGCGATGATCAGCCCGGCTACAGGGAAACCGTTACCCATTCCTTTGGCCATGGTATAGATATCCGCGTTTACGCCGGCAAAATCATGACTGAAGAATTTCCCGCTGCGACCATAACCACATTGAACACTATCGGCGATATAAACGGCACCATGTTCGTCACAGAGGGATCGTATATTCCGAAGAAAACCGTCTTCCGCGACATTGATGCCGCCCACACCCTGAATGCCTTCGATGATAACGGAGGATATTTCCTTGCCGTTCTCTTTAAAACATTGTTCCAGTGCATCCCCGTCGTTGAAGGGAAGGAAGATCACATTATCCGTTTCATTGACCGGGGCCACATAATTCCTGTTGTCGGTAACGGAAACAGCCAGTGATGTCCTGCCATGAAAGGATTTGCTGAAGGCGATGATCTTTTTTCTCCCGTTATGAAAGCTGGCCAGTTTCAGCGCATTTTCATTGGCCTCGGCCCCGCTGTTGCAGAGAAAAAGCTGGTAGTCTTCTTTTCCGGATACCCTGCCCAGTTTCTCCGCCAGTTGCTGCTGGAGCGGGATCCGGATGGAATTGGAGTAAAAGGCGATCTTTTCCAATTGTTCCTCAATTCGTTTGACCCAATGCGGATGGGTATGCCCGATGCTGATCACAGCATGTCCGCCATAGAGGTCAAGGTACTGTTCACCTTTATCATCCCATACGTAAGAGCCCTTGGCTTTCACGATTGTGATCTCGTTGAGCGGGTATACATCGAATAAGTTCATTAAGTTGTATGATTTAAGTTGTAGGTGTTAAGTTTTGTTCCTTACTTTCGGAATTAATGATATCAACATGGCTTTTACTTCATTGATTAGTATATACAGTTTTTCATAATCCTCCGGTTTCAGATATTTTAAATCCCGGGATAAGATCAGGAAATATTCAGATTCATCGGCTGATCCCAGGGCGATATTCAAATATTGTGCAAGTTCAGCCTGCGAATTTTTACCAGATCCCTCTGCAATATTGTCAGAAACGGAAGAAGCCGCTCTTCTAAGCTGATTCGTTCAGCTATACATTTCCTCTTTTGGAAATGCTTTGGATATCTCATACACCAGAAGAGTAAATTGATACGACTTTTCCCAAACTTTTAAATCTTTATAATTTTATATACACCCCACTAATCACTTACAACTTATAACCTAAAACTTCTAGCTAACCACTAGAATCCAATGGCTTTCAATTTCAGCCCCGCTGTTTCCCCCAGCCCAAACACCAGGTTCATATTCTGAACGGCCTGTCCGGATGCGCCTTTGAGTAAATTATCAATGGCCGTATGCACAACCAGTTTACTGCCGGCCTTTTCTAATTGAATCACGGCTTTATTCGTATTCACAACCTGTTTCAGGAAGATGGCATCCCTGCTGATATGGATGAAGGGATGTCCTTTATAAAAATCTGTATATAGCTTATTCAGTTCTTCAATGCTCAGGTCGCAGTGCAGGGTGGAACTGGCAAAGATCCCCCTTGTGAAATCACCTCTCCAGGGAACAAAACTCAGGTCGATGCCATTGCCCGGCTGCAACTGCAAAAGCGATTCACCGATCTCGCCAAGATGC
>CAZEZE010000251.1:0-4549 GCA_964516445.1 uncultured Chitinophaga sp.
CAGCGGGATCACGAAAATCTGCAGCCCCGGCTAATTACCGGGGTTTTTTATTTACGCCATACCGCTGGGACGAGAAGTTTATCCCGACGAAAGAAGGGAAGTCCCAGCGGGATCACGAAAATCTGCAGCCCCGGCTAATTACCGGGGTTTTTTATTTACACCATACCACTGTGACGAGAAGTTAATCCCGACGAAAGGAAGGAAGTTCCGGCTGGATCACGAAGTGAGAACAATCCCGGTGCAATTGCGCCGGGATTTTTTTTACCAGCAAAAAACGGGGAGGTGAAGTATATCCAGCTCTAAGGCGGGAAGTCCTGGCGGGATCACAAAGCAAAACCCGGTTTAAAACCGGGTTTTGCTATTTTAATACAATTGCAACAGGAATTAAAAGGGTTAAAATTCCTGAAAAATTATTTAAACAAGGCCTGTTGTACTCCATCTTACTGCCCCAGGCAAAGCGCAAGGCAGGTGAACATATTCCAGTATTTTGAAGCCTGCCCTTTGCTATGATTCTTATAGCAGGAGGCGGTACAACGGCTGTTCACTTTGTCTCTTGCAGTTAGCCCGACAAGGTCATTCGACACCATTTCCATACGACGATGAAAATCCGCAGCCTGGCTTTCATTCATCTGTTCACCGGCCAGGAAGGCATCTTCCACGATGCGTCGCCCTTCATTGAGCCGTACGGTGACCAGTTCAACATCGAGCTTGGGGCCGCCAACGACCGGCTGTGCCATGGGTTTTAATGCCGATTTCACTGTAGTGGCAAACTGGAGAATTTCAACAGGAGTGGGGGTCTTTCCCTTCTTTTGCGCGAATAACTGATTCGCAGAGCTTAGCAGTAAAAGGATGAATACGGGTAATAAACGTAGTTGGTTAAAGCGGGGTTGGGTCATACAGTTGGTTTGTTGTAGGTTCTGGCAAGAAATATATGCGTATGTAAATTAAGAATTATTTCAGAAATAGCGTTGGACAAGGTAAATACCCCAAATGTCATTATACAGGGTTGTTTTTCCTGCCTATTTATTTTTCAAGTAGGTTTGTGGCAGCAACCTACACGCATGGAAAATTATTATAAGGACAAAGTGGTCGCCGTTACCGGTGGCTCTGAAGGTATTGGGAAAGCATTGGTGGCAGACCTGATCGGTCAGGGCGCCAGAGTGGCCACTTGCGGCCGTAACCACGACAAATTATACCGGCTGCAGTCAGAGTTCCCTTCCGCCTATCTCCACACAACGGTTACCGATGTGAGCAGTGAGAATGATTGCCGTCGTTTTATAGAATCCACGATCAAAGCTTTTGGAGGCATAGACATACTCATCAATAACGCTGGTGTATCCATGCGGGCCCTGATAAAAGAGGCGGATACGGAAGTGATCAAAAAGGTCATGGATATCAATTTTTATGGTACGGTCTGGTGTACCAAATACGCGCTTCCTTCACTGCTAGAAAGAAAGGGAACGATCGTCGGGGTCTCTTCTATCGCGGGCTATCGCGGATTGCCGGGCAGAAGTGGCTATTCCGCCAGTAAGTTCGCGGTGCAGGGATGGCTGGAAGCCATTAAAACGGAATTGATGGCCGACGGCGTGCATGTGATGTGGGTATGCCCCGGGTTCACTACCTCCAATATCCGTAACGCCGCATTGAACAAAGAAGGGGGTTCACACGGTGAATCCCCGATGGATGAAGGAAAGATGATGACTGCGGAAGACTGTGCCGTCCAAATCCTGAAAGCCGTACGCAAAAAGAAAAGAACACTTGTCTTAACTTTTACAGGAAAACGAACCGTATTTATACAGAAGTTTTTCCCGAAACTGGCGGATAAGATGGTGTTTAAATTCTTTTTTAAGGAAGGAAAACTGGTTAAGTGAAGGGACAAGGAATCCACCTGCGTTAAAGCTTCGGTGGACAAGCAAGGTACAGGCACAAGGCACAAGAACCGAAGACTCAAGAACCAAATAAATTAAAAAAAAGAAAATCAAAAATTGAACCCTAAAGACTTTAGGCCTTAACACAGGTTGACCGACTCGTAGTGCCTTTGGGCTTATTAGGAATATTTAATCTTTCAGCGACCTGAAGTCCCCCCTTGTGGGGGATTTAGGGTGGCTTTAAATTATGCCTTTACTAACCCTCACATCCGATATTGGCAGCCCTGACTACCTCGTGGGAGCAGTGAAGGCGCAGTTATTGCAACTGAACCCGGCCTTCCGGATCGTTGATATATCACATAATATCCCCCCTTTCAATTACCCGCAGGCGGCCTATGTGTGCCGGTCCGCGATCAGGAATTTCCCGGAATATTCCTATCATATCATCCTGGTCAACCTGTTTGAAAAAAGGCCGGAGCAACTCCTTCTCGCCTTTCATCAAAACCAATACCTGCTCTGTGCCGATAACGGCCTTCTCACGATGATCCTGGAAGAAACTCCCGAGATCGTTATCGGGATCCCATTGGAAAAAGAGGCCGCCAGGAATACCATTTACCTGACATCCGTGATGGGCAAAGTGGTCAATCAGCTGGTAAATGGTGAACCCATACAAAATTTCGGCACACCGGATGTGAAATACCTGGAGAAACGCCACCTGCGGCCCTTACTCGATAACAACAGCATCGAAGGACAGATCATCTTCATCGACAGTTTCGAAAATGTGATCATTAATATTACCCGTGAACAATTTGAAGCACAACGAAAAGGAAGAAATTTCCGGATCGTTTTCACGCGGGGGGAATTCATCGACCGGCTCAGCGAAACCTATGCCGACGTGGCCGAAGGAGAAAAAGTGGCTATTTTCAACAGCGCCGGTTACCTCGAAATAGCCATCAATAAGGGCAATGCGGCCGGACTTTTCGGTCTGAAAGGATTTTCGGAAAAAATGAGGGAGGGGCAGCTTTCTTATCAGACTGTTAAAGTTTACTTCGAGTGAAACAGTCTACAGTCCACAGTCAATAGTCCATAGTCAGATTCCTAAATAAAAACGACTCAATGCGGTGGCAGGCTCTTGACTGCCGACTGCCAACTGCAAGGCAGCAAGGCTGCCCGACTGCAAGACTGTGAACCGATATCCCTATTTTTGCTAACCCTCTCCAAAAGGGCAAAATCAACACTTTATGAGTTTCAGAAGATCGAATAACATTACCGGGTGGCTGGTCTTTTTTGTGGCCTTTGCCACTTATTTTTTGACCCGTGAGGCAAGGGGCAGTTTATGGGATACGGGTGAGTTCATAGCTAGTGCCAAGACCGTGGGTCTTCCCCACCCTCCCGGCGCACCGATGTTTGTGTTGCTGGGCCGCTTCTTTATCATTCTCTTTGGCGAGAATAATGCCGCCAGCGCTGTGAATTTCATGAGCGCCCTAGTCAGTGCCGCCACGATCCTGTTCATTTTCTGGAGTATCACCCATTTCGCCCGCAAGATGTTTGTTAATGTGGGTGAACAACTTTCTTCCCACCAGCTCTTCACCACGATGGCGGCCGGTGTGGTGGGTGGCCTGGCTTATACGTTCAGCGATTCTTTCTGGTTCAGTGCTGTGGAAGGCGAAGTGTACGCGCTTTCTTCCTTTTTCACTGCATTGGTATTCTGGGCCATGCTTAAATGGGAACATGCCGATGAACATGCGGGTAATGATCCGCTGGCAAGACTTCGCAGTGACCGCTGGATTGTCTTCCTCTTTTTTATGATGGGTTTGTCGATCGGTGTCCACCTGCTGAACCTGCTGGTGATCCCGGCCATTGTAATGATTTATTATTATCGCCGGTACGAGCCTACCACTAAAGGTTCTATTTGGGCATTCATCTTAGGATGTTTGATCACCGGCATCGTCCAGGTGGTGGTTATTCAATACTCCATGAAAGCTGCCGGGCAGTTTGATGTGTTCTTTGTGAATTCCCTGGGTATGCCCTTCTTTTCCGGTTTTGCCATTTACTTTATTGCCATTGGCGTGCTGCTTATCTGGGCCCTCCGGTTCAATGAAAAAAATAGTTCGCAGATCAAACTCATCATTTGGTTTGTCTTATTCCTCTCCCTTTCCGCGTTACCGTTCATTTTCAAACCCGGTAGCGGTTTGCAGTTCCTTCAGTTCCTGCTGGTGGCTGGTATTGCTGCGGCAATCGGGTATTTCATGAAACCGGCCGCACTGAAGATCCTGAAGCTTTCCCTCTGGTGTTACGCTTTCATGATGATCGGTTACTTCATGTACTTCACAGCGCTGATCCGTTCCAATGCCAACCCGGCCATTGATATGAACAATGTGGACAACCCGATCAACCTGGTATATTACCTGAGCCGTGAACAATACGGCGAAGCGCCCCTGGTATACGGACCGCATTTCGCCGCCGACTACAAACCCGATCCCGAAAGCCCCAATGGCGTTTCGATGAAAAAAGGGGAAATGAAATATGTAAGGGGTGAAAAGAAATATATCAAGATCGGGACAAGCGATAAACCCCGGTATGAAAGCGAGGATATGCAGTTATTTCCCCGTGTATGGGATCCCAGCAACGACCAGTATCATGCCGATTTCTATGCCGACTGGCTCAACCTCGCCAGGGAT
>CAZEZE010000252.1:0-4531 GCA_964516445.1 uncultured Chitinophaga sp.
CAGTTCCCTCCTATCCTTTTAAGAAGGGACCTGAATGCCTCGCGGTCCCAGCCGGCAAAGCGGCCTCTTTGCACCAGCAATTTATTTTTTTCCGGATGCTGCAGGAAATAATAGAAGGCAAAGGGCGCACGGATATCCCTCCACCCTATCACCTGGCCGAAGCGGAGATCATTGAAGAGTAATGTGTCATTCCGGTTCTCCACAGAATAAAAGCCTTTTGAAAAACGTATTAATTTCTGGAGATCCTCATTCCCCGCCACGGGTTTTAGAAGAGAATCGTTACGGGGCACAAAATGAAAATCGATCTGCTTTTCCCTGTCATACACCGAACGGTAACCGATCTGGTAACCCGAATCATTGGCCGCCACCACATACCAGAGCCAGTTGTTCAGCGGTGTGGGGGTGGTGAAATAACTGTTATAACCGATCTGCTGTTTCCGGAAGATATCTTTCACGTCATTGTCAATCCTGATCTTGTTCAGCCCGCAGTACAAAAGATAGATGCTGCTGAGCCCTACTCCAAATCTTCTCCACCAGCCACGCCGGGGATTTGCCTGTTTCATGAAAAGCAAAACCACAAAAGCGATTCCCAGCCATACCGAATAGAAGGGGTCGGCCACGTAGATCCAGTTATAAGAAACCCGATGATGGCTGAAGGGTTCGAACCAGCCCACCCCGTATACGTTCATGCCGTCGATCAACAGGTGGATGAAACCCTGAATGGTAAAGAACAGGATCCATTTTTTAAGGGGTATGTCATGCGGTCGTCGCCACCGTTCTGCCAACAGGGCCAGCAGGGGTGAAAACAAGAGTATAAAAAGGATAGAATGTGTGAACCCGCGATGGGCCAGCAGGTTTTCAGCCGTACCGGACCATAACCCTGCCACAAAATCAATATCGGGCACGCTTTGCGCTACCGCCCCGAGGAACATAGCCCTTTTACCCAATTGTTTTCCGGCAAAAGCATCCCCGATGCATGCGCCTAATGCAATATGTGTGAGTGAATCCAGTAAACAGTTTTTTCAGGTTTATTGTGCCTGTTGCAGGAACAAGGGCAGCCCGGATTTCCAGTCACCGTCTATATACAATTCAAACGAATAGCGATCCGGTTTGGAGAACTGCAACTGGTTAAAGTTAACAACAATGTTGATGGTTACAAATTTCCCGTTCGGAGCCTCCCCGATATTGATATTGCCTTCCACCGGTTTGATGATCTCCGTACCGGCAGTGTCTATCAACCGCAGTTTGAACTGGTGCTCACCGGTCTCTTTGGCGGCAAATCGTAAACGGCAGGCAATACTGCAGGCGGGGTGATGAACGGGAAACTGGGGTACATTGATGGTGTCAAAGGTTCCGACAATGGTGAGCTTGGAGCTATTATCCTGGGCAAAGTCGGCAAGTGTGAAGATCTCTATTTCCATGATCGAGTTTTTAGATTGGTTGATCATGGAGGGCTGCAAATAAAGAACCACCCTACTCCCACCTGCCAAATAAGCAGAGAACCCGGGTAAACGCGCCATAAACGGCGACCTGGCTTACTGAATCACAACCTGTCGTCCATTTTGGAGATGATGCGCCGCAGGGAACCCACTTCATAAAGGGTATTGTCCAGGATGTAACGCATTTTGGAATCCTCAAAGAAGTTATAGTAGGAAGCCAGCAAGCCCCGGTATACATCCGTGATCTCAAACCGGCGGCCTTTCTCATAATCGAACATCCTCTCCGTACTCGTGAGATAACGGTATTTCTGGATCAGTTGCAGCATATTCTTGCCGTCGTACAGGAAATAAAAAAGTGATTTATCGTAATACTCATAAAGAGAGAGTTTGTTGCCCTTATATATCTCTGTAAGGGGTATTGCCTGTACCGCTACACTGTCCTTGAAACGAATGGTAAAATCATTCCCGTCGATATATTCCAGGTTCCGGGTAACGGTAAAAACTTTCAGTGTCTGGCGGCTGTCATTGTTATGGGCCTCGCTCAGATCACTCCAGGCAAATCGCCGGACCGGACCATTCTCCGAACTTTTGAATTGCAGACTGTCGTCTGCAGCACTGCTCTTTTTCCAGTGCACAAATCCACTGAACTTTTCCCCCTGTTTTGTAACAATATACCCGTCGCTGAACCTGGTCTTTTGTGCGCCGGTGGTCAGTGCCGAAAACAAGAGAAACAATAAAGGGATCCTTCGCATAGACTAATAGTTTTCACAATCTTAAAAAATATTAATACCCGTACAATGCCGGCAATATATGCACTGCCTTCATTACGCTATAACGCAAAAAGCGGTCAATGGTTGCCCGGGAAACAAGAGTTTGACGCAAAAGGAAAAAATTTCAACACAGGTTTCTTGAGAATTAGAGTTTCACAGAAAAATGCTGCTGAAAATCAATACTCTGTGAATCCTAATCACTCAATATTCACGTCTTGAAAAGATTTTTAAGGAAGCCACATCAATTCAAATTCCATCTCCGGATCATGTCGGTGGCCAGGCGACGGTTACGCTGCCGGTTCCACATGTCCACTACGGTGATCCCGGCTTTGCCGGGGCTTTTTTGGGAGTTCCCTGCATCAGCGGTAATCGTTTCTTTTACAACAGCAGGTTCCTGATAATTGTCGGTTTTGCTGCTGATGTTTCCTGTCAATTGTTCATTTCCGGGCATGACAAAGCTTTTCATAAATACTCCTTTTTTAGTCTGTCGTTTAATGTTCGTCTGAGCGTCCTTTGCAGTAAGAGAACCAGGCGGCATGCTTGTAGCTGGTGTCAGATACGATCTTAGTAGTTGGGTACGATGCTCAGCTATTTATTGCGCTGCAAAGATACAACAGGTATCATTTTTTACAACATGAGCCGGTAAAGAAATTGTTAAATGGAGTGTTTGTGCTGACCTGATTTACTCGTGTAAATAAAAAGCAGGATCAAACTGCAAAGGGCCAGCGCCCCCATCACCAGACTCAATACATAGCTTCCTTCCAATCCCCTTTGCTTCATGATCAGTGCCAGCGCCCCGATGGTAATATCCATCAGCACAAAAAATGAAAGCAATACCGGCGCCATAACAAACCCGGCAGCTTTTCTTTGCAGGAGGAGAATACCTGTGATCAGGATGGCCGGCAGAAAAACGGAAAGGTCAAGTACATGAACAACATTAGTGGCAAGACCTGTATCTTTTACACTCTTCGGGATCTCCCCTGACAGAATTGCCGGAAGGATCTCCGACAGCCAGAGAAAATAAAACAACAGGGAAAGGATGATAAAATAGATCCCTGTGAATTGCCGGGGAACGCTCCGGAAATTCTCCGGTAAAGGAGGTACTTTAAACGTTGATAGGAAAAACCATAAAAGACTGTAAAATGAAATTCCAAGCACAAGGCAATAGACCACAAATAGCTGGTTAAAATGTACCGCCGTACAGTAGATCATGAAAGTGTACAGTAAATACATGACCGTTCCGGCCCAGCAATAGTTTGCACCCCTTTTTTGTCGCCAGGTTAAAAAGGCGCTGACAAGCAGGCAGGGAACAATGAGGAAAAGATTCACCACATCTTGCCCGTAAGACTGCGCCTGCCAGTTGAGGGTTTCAGCCGAATAAAACCCGGTTGTTTTTATTCCGGTTATACTGGCAAAGGCCACCAGCAGGGCCAGCGGGACGGAAAGAAAAAGGAAAAGGGCCGGTTTGGGGGACTCATTCACATTACAAAATTAGCATAACCCGGAAGCGGCAAACTGATGCCGCTCATTTGGAAAAATGAAAGAAATCAGGAGGATGGGGGGTAAAAATGCCCGGATCCGGTTCAATTTTGGGTACCCGGTGGGACCAAAAGTATATTACCTTTACAAAAATCTTTGTATGAACCTTTTTGTTGCCGGCCTCCCCTACGACCTGGATGATGCAGAACTGGAAGAGATCTTCGAAAAATTCGGGAAAGTACTTTCCGCAAAAGTATCGATGGATCGCGAAACCGGGAAGAGCCGCGGTTTTGGTTTTGTACAAATGGAAAAAGAGGCCGACGCAAAAGACGCCATTGAACATCTCAATGATATTTCATTGGGCAAGAAACCACTGGTAGTAAAAGCAGCCGAAGAAAGACCCGGTGGTGGTGGCGGCGGTTACAGGAAACCTGGAACGGGTTATGATCGCCGGCGTTATTGATCACTTTCCTTATCGCTCCATCAACACAACGTTTTTGACATAATAACGGGAACCTATCGGTTTCGTAAAGGAGATCGTAAAATCCCAACTTCCTCCGGCACGGCAACCCCCGTAATAATTCCATTCTTTCAGCAAGAGTACAGGATAGTACCGGTCTGCTAATATTGCAAAGCTGAAACGGGCGTGACAATCACCGCCACCATTCGTGTACCAACTGTAGATGGTGGAATCGGACTGTTTCCTTATGACCGTATCCTGGAAAAAGGATTTTCTTCCCGCCGGTAGCGGTGCATCAGCATGCCCCTCCCGGGTGGTGGAAGGGATCCCGGTAAAGGCTTTTTCGTTTTAGATGAGCTAGTTTTTGAGAATAGAGTCGCCAA
>CAZEZE010000253.1:0-4518 GCA_964516445.1 uncultured Chitinophaga sp.
CCCGAAAGAATGCTGATACCGATCGCATCCACATCTTCCTGCAAGGCGGCATTCACCACCATTTCGGGTGTTTGACGAAGGCCGGTGTAGATGACCTCCATGCCGGCATCCCGCAGCGCGGCGGCGATTACTTTCGCGCCCCGGTCGTGACCGTCGAGGCCCACTTTGGCTACCAATACCCGGATAGGTCTGTTCATGTGTATTGCGAAAATAAGGAATGTAGGCTAATGCCTACTTGCCGTACTGCTGACCAAGTGCCTTTAATCCGTCAACCGCAAGTCGCAACCCGGCAGAATCTATTTGTTCAAAGAAAATGATCTTATCGCCATTCTGCCGGGAATAGGGATTTGTAATGGAATCGATCACGGATACTTTTGCGAAATGCTGAAAGACTTCATCATCCTTGTCCGGCATTTTCCGGCCAATGAACAACAGGTGTTTCATCGTAAAGTTCTCCGGGATCCAGAGAATAAATGAGCCATTGTCCGAGATGACCCTATTTGAAAATTCTTTTGACCGGCTGTAAAATTTCATGGAGCCGGCATGACCGTAATGCCGGCCATAAACGAACGTGTTTTCTTTAACAGAATCGGGCAACGTGTTAAAGAACCGTTCCGTTTTCTCCGACAACTCCTTCCAGCCCAGCATATCCGCGAAATCCTGGGGAAGAGGATGTTCTTTACCATCTTCCCATTTCAATAACCCGCTTTTGGCAATACCGGTGCGTTGGTAAAAACCCGCGAGCTTTTCCGGTTTCCAAACCGGTATAAGGATTGGAATGAACAATAAGGTAAAGACCACAGTGAAACCGGTTAACACATATCGCTTCCACAATCTTTTGTGCAGCCATTGTTCCCAGGCCACAGCCCCCGCCGCCAGCAAAACCGGGTAGACTCCAAGTGAGTAATAGCTCTTGCCGCTCCCGAATAATAATATTGCAAGTACCAATAGCCAGGCAAGAGACAGGAAACGCCAGGTTTTTTGTTTAAACAACCAGATCAACCCGCCGGTCCATATCAAAATAGCGGGGAAAAGCATCAGGAACTGTTCTTTGATGAAATCAGCCGGGCTAAGGTATTGCAGCTGGGTTTCTCTTAATTCCTTCATGTGGTGCAGGAGCGGCCAGTTATGACGATATTGCCACCAAATATTGGGCGTTATGACCAGCAGCGCGATCATCGAAGCCAGGTAAAATTTCTTTTCGCTGAATATATTCCTGTGCCGGGAAAACAATAAGGCCATCAGCAGCGCGGCGCCAATGAATGCGATGGAATATTTACTCCAGAACCCAAGAGCCAGACTGAGTGTGAACCCAAACAGGAAATCGGGATTGTTGGTATTAATCCACCTTATGATAAAATACACCGACAGTGTCCAGAAAAAGATATCCAGTAAATTGGGCTGGAAAAGGAAATGAATTCGCATATAAGCCCCTGTTACAACGGAGAGTCCTGCAATAAACTGAGCAAATAATTTCCCGCCCAGTTCCGCCGCGATCATGCAGGTGATGACAAGGGTTGCGGCGCCAAAAAGACAGGGCCATAATTTGATCCATGCCACCGAACCGCCAAACCAGGAAGAAACCGTTCCCAGCCAGGAAAGAAGGGGTGGGTTTTCGAGGTAACCAAGGGCTGGGTGTAGCCCCTGTTCGTAATAGAGGTATTCATCCCGCTGCAATTCGTACAGGGGGTCCTGTAACAGGACAGGGAGCAGGAATTTTAAGAGCGCCAGAAGTAATATTAATGGCCAGTATGGTTCGGCTCGGTTCATGAAAAAAAGGTGAAAATGTGAGAATGCGGAAATGTGGGAGACTCCGAATAACGGGTTATACACTTTGTCACTTTTCCTTTTACCCGCCGAAGTAATACGTAGGCGGGCCTTTACACTCTTAGCCACTAAATACAGTCATTCCTTTTGTTATACGGTTAATAGTTTCGTCTTTACCCAGGATTCCGGCTATATCAAAAACACCCGGACCGAATTTACCACCCACCAGCATGATACGGAAGGGAAGCATCAGCTCACCGGGTTTCAGGTCATTTACGGAAGCAATTTCTTTGAAATTATTTTCAAGGGTATGCGGGTCCCAGTCGGCAGACAATTCGTAGTTGCGGATCAGCTCCGTGAAGAAAAGTTTCTTGGCCTCGTTCCATTTCGGCTTCACTGCTGCCATATCAAGTTCTTCGGGGGTTTTGAAAAAGAAAGCGGATTGCTGAACAAAATCTGTCATTAATGTACACCGCTCCTTTACCAGGTCTATTACTCTTTTCAGAAAGGAGTCGTCGGTTACAGCGATGTTATTTTGCTCAAGCAGGGTCCTGACTCCCGACTCCAGACTCCCGACTCCCGACTTTTTTATCCATTCATGATTGAACCATTTCGCCTTCTCATAATCAAATTTCGCCCCGCCGCTGTGTACTCTTTCCATGGAGAATTTTTCAATGAGTTCTTCTTTGGAAAAGATCTCCTGTTCGGTGCCGTCGTTCCAGCCCAGAAGGGCCAGGAGATTGATGAAGGCTTCCGGCAGAAATCCTTTTTCTTTGAATCCTTCTGTGAGTTCACCGTTTTTAGGGTCGGTCCAGTTCATGGCAAAGACGGGGAAACCAAATTTTGCGCCATCCCGTTTGCTGAGCTTACCACTGGGACCGAGTATCAGGGGAAAATGAGCCCATTGGGGCATCTTTTCCAGCCCGAATAAATATTTCCATAGTAAAATATGAACAGGGGCGGAGGGTAACCATTCTTCCCCTCGAAATGCGTGACTGATCTGCATTAAATGGTCATCCACCACAACGGCCAGGTGATAGGTGGGCATTCCGTCGGCTTTCAGCAGCACTTTATCATCCACGGTTGAGGTATCAAAACGCACTTCACCCCGGATCATATCGGTGAAAGTGACCGTTTCCTTCTCCGGTATTTTTATCCGGATCACGTGGTTGGCCCCGGCTTCCAGTAATTGGCGGGTCTCCTCTTCCGTCAGGGTAAGGGAGTTTCGCATTTTCATCCGGATGGTATGATCATACTGCGGTGAAGGATTTTGTTCCGTTTTGAAATCCTGCCGCATTTTTTCCAGGTCTTCCGTCTTATCAAAAGCGTAATAAGCATGTCCGTCGCTGACCAGCTTCTCCGCAAATTGCCGGTAACTTGCTTTTCTTTCGCTCTGGCGATAGGGGCCATAGTTACCGCCATGCTGCACGCTTTCATCCGGTTCAAGCCCGCACCATTTCAGGGTGTCAAAAATGTATTCTTCCGCCCCGGGTACATAACGGCTCTGATCGGTATCCTCGATACGCACAATAAAATCACCGCCGTGTTTTTTGGCGAACAGGTAATTATACAACACGGTGCGTACCCCACCCAGGTGAAGACCGCCCGTGGGGCTGGGGGCAAATCGAACCCTGACTTTTTTGCTCATAAGGCATCAAAGATATAACACGACTTAGAGGGGATGAAAATGAATTTGGGCTAAGAGTTTAAAAGAGAAAATATAAGCTGAGTAAACAGAGATCCGTTAGTTTAAAGTGAGTTATTTGGAGACCGTCATCCCGAGGAACGAGGGATCTGCGCCGTAAGCTCACTTTTTTGTGAGGATCTTGGAGGAAAGTGCTAAGAGATTAAAAGAGGAAAAGGAAGAAACGAGAGGAACTTTTAAAAGGGCGTAGTATCCTCTTTATCTCTTTCTCTCATTTAATCTCTTAGCCAAAAATTACGCCGCTGCTTCCTCTTTATCTTTGCACCATGACCTTCGTCGCCCCGCATTATCAAAAAGCAAAAAAGAAGAGTGCATTCTCTTTCCTGAAAAAGGACCGTTATTTTATCAAAACTCCCGGTTGGCTGAAACGTTTGTATCCCCACTGTATCTGGGATATGGAAAAAAAGGAAAAGACTCTCTACCTCAGTTTTGATGATGGCCCGCATCCGTTTGTCACGCCCTTTGTACTCGATACCTTAAAAAGGTATGACGCAAAAGCCACTTTTTTCTGCATAGGTGAGAATGTGGTGAAATACCCGGAAGTGTACCGGCAGGTTTTGGAAGCGGGTCATGCCACGGGCAATCATACCCAACACCATATCAACGGCTGGAAGACCGAAGACAACAGCTACCTGGCCGATATTAAGGAAGCGGGGAAACATATCAGTAGTTCCCTTTTCCGTCCCCCTTACGGGAGGATCAGCCGGTCACAGATCAAAAAGCTTCATCAAGAAAACGGATCAGTAAAAATTGTAATGTGGAATATCCTGGCCGGCGACTGGGATCCTGGCCTGGCTCCGGAAAAATGCTACAACCGGATAAGAAAGAAAATATCAGACGGAGATATCATTGTATTTCATGACAGTGAGAAGGCGTGGGAGAGAATGAGTCATACATTGCCCTTGCTTATGGAGGAATTTTCCGAAAAAGGCTACTGTTTTGAGGCGATAAACTAAGCTTTTGGGGGTTCAAAACGTACAGGGGCACCCTAAAAAAAGTTAGGGCCTGGGTAGAAACCCTGGCCCGTTTTTAATCCGTACCCTATG
>CAZEZE010000254.1:0-4517 GCA_964516445.1 uncultured Chitinophaga sp.
AGCCAAGGGATTTTTTTGTGCCAGCATCAGCGATAATAATCCTGTCCCTGTACCTATATCCAAAACCTTTTTTACTCCTGACTCCCGCCTACGCAAAAGCTTCGGCAGGCAAGCCTGACTCCTGACTCCTGACTCCGAACTCCCGCCTTCGCTAAGGCTACGGCGGGCAAGCCCGGCTCTCTCTCCCGCCCATGCTCCAAACAAACACGCATCCGTCGTAACCTTCATGGCACACTGGTCCTGGTGAATGATGAAACGCTTGAATTGAAAATAAGTATTGGCCATAATTCGATACTACCATTCGGACCTGGCCGAAGCGCTTACTGAAAGATCAGCGAACTGGTTCGCCAGGTATTTATAATATCCGGTTATGGCGATCATCCCGGCATTGTCGGTACAGTACTGGAAAGCTGGGATATAGGTGTTCCAGTGATACTTTCTCCCCATCTGTATAAACTCTTTTCGCAAACCGCTGTTGGCTGATACACCTCCGGCCAGGCAAATTTCTTTGATGCCCGTTTCAATGGATGCTTTTTTCAGTTTGTTCAGCAGTATGGTGATGATGCGTTGCTGGATCGATGCGCAAATATCTGCAAGGTTATTATGAATGAATTCCTCTTTTTCAGCTTCTGTCGCCGTGAATCCCGCTTTAAACAAATTGCTTTGCCCTGCATTCTGTATAAAATAAAGTATGGAAGTCTTCAGACCGCTGAAACTAAAATCAAGTCCCGGTATCTGTGGCTCCGGGAATGTAAAACGTTCAGGATCGCCATCCTGCGCATAGCGATCGATCAGAGGGCCGCCGGGATAGGGGAGTCCCAGTAATTTGGCCGATTTGTCAAATGCCTCGCCGGCCGCATCGTCAATAGTTTCACCGATCACTTTCATTTGAGTGGGCGACTCGCACAAAACAATTTGTGTGTGGCCTCCGCTGACGGTCAGGCATAGGAAAGGGAAGGAGGGCCGGGGTTCGTCTATCAGGTTGGCCAGTACATGCGACTGCATATGATGCACGGCGATCAGCGGTTTATCAAGCGATTGTGCCAGTGATTTGGCAAACTGGCTTCCCACCAGCAGGGAACCGATCAGTCCAGGGGAACGGGTAAAGGCGATGGCATCAATTTCCTTTAAAGTTGTCCTGGCTTCCTTCAATGCAGCGTCAACCACCGGTACGATATGCTGCATATGCGCCCTGCTGGCCAGTTCGGGCACCACACCTCCATATTTTTCATGAATGGTCTGGTTGGCGATGAAATTGGAAAGGATCTTCCCGTCCGTACAAATGGAAGCCGATGTTTCATCACAACTTGATTCTATCGCGAGAATTGTAATCATTGTTAAACGAGATGCTGATGTGCCAATTAGCCGATGTGCCAATGTGCCGATGATACGGTCATACTCTTGAATTGACGATTATTTTATTGATTATTTTTTGAATTGATTTCAGTCTTTCCATCAAATGATCTATCGCCGGATAACTTTGTGAACTTTTGCAGATCAGTAGCCAATATTCAGTTTCTTCGGCTTCTTTAGCGGCGATCTTAAATTTATGAATAAAGTCGGATCTGCTTTCTGCATTCTGTGCTTCTCTTATGTTTGCACCAATGGAGGTTCCGGATTTCAATAATTGCCGTGCAATTACGAACTTCTTTCCCTCTTCCAGGATATCGCAGTACTTAACAATTTCGATTGCAAATTCCAGGCTGAGGTTTACAATCAGGTTCTCTTTCCTCACATTTTCCATACACACTACTTTAACAGTTCATACAATAAATCTACGAACAATCAATAATAAATCGGCACATCGGCCAATCGGCACATCAGCTAATCGGCACATCAGCTAATCGGCACATCGGCCAATCGGCACATCGGCCAATCGGCACATCGGCTAATTGGCACATCAGCTAATCAGCACATCATTTACTCCTTATCGCCTCTACCGGATCCATCCTCGCGGCCTGTCTTGCCGGGATAAAACCAGCCATCACGCCAACGATGATGCAGATAATGATTGCCAGGAACATATTGGAGGTGGAAATGAATACCGGGAAATTCAGGGCATTGGTCAGCACTTTTGTGAGCAGGAAGACCATGGTCAGCCCGATCATTCCCCCGATAATGCAGAGGAAAGCTGATTCAAGGAGGAATTCGGCCAGGATCACCCTGCTCTTGGCACCCACCGCTTTTTTCAGCCCGATCTGGCTGGTCCTTTCCCTGACCGATACAAACATGATGTTGGCCACCCCGAACATGCCCACGATCAATGACAATGCGGCTATGGCCCAGCCCCCGATATTCAAACTGGAAAAAGCGGAACTGATCGCATCGCTGAAATCGTTGATATCGTTCAGTGCAAAATCTTCTTCCTTGGTGGGTGGTAGTTTGTGAAGAGCGCGCATGGTACCGGTGAGGTCATTTTTCAGGGCCTTGCTGCTCAGGTCGTCCAGTCCCTGCACCAGTATTACCGGGTCGGCTCTTTTTTCATCCATCAGGTTGCGGGCGAAACGATAGGACAGCACAATACTCTGGTCAAACTGCCAGCCGCCGATCATCGTTGAACCTTGTTTTTTGATAACCCCGGTCACGATCATTTTTTTCCCCCGGCTGCTGACCTGTTTCCCAAGGGCCCTTTCCGCCGTTCCAAATAGTTTTTCCGCCACTTCATTGCCGATCACCGCTACGGCACTACCCTGGCTGAATTCGGCATCGGAAAGAAAACGCCCATGGGCGATATCCATGGGCTGTATTTCGCGGAAATCTTCTGAGATGCCGTAAATATTCACCCCGGTCAGCCGGTTGTCTTCAAAATCGACAAAGTCCTTTACATTGATCTCAAACGCCACAAATTTCGCGCTGGGTGTCCGTTCTTTGATCTGTTTCATCTCCTCGTATTTGGGAGAAGGTCGGTTTACATATTTCCACCAGGGATAATTGGGCCCACCGCCGGCGCTGTAATCCCATTTGTCAATATAAATGGTGTTGGTGCCAAGGGATTTTACCTCGTTCTGGATATTTTGTTCCAGGCTGTTTACCGTGGCCAAAACGCCGATGATGCAGAAGATGCCGATGGTAACGCCAAAGAGGGACAGGAATGTGCGGAGCTTGTTCTTCCACAATTCCTGCACAGCCATTTTAAAACTGCTGCTGACGATCTCCAGTGAGCGGCGTAACATACTGCAAAATTAACCGGTATCAGGGGAAGAATCTAAATTCATTATTTGGGATATGAGGTTTTAATTGAACCATATAGGCACATAGAAAAACATATAGTTCAGATTTAATTCATCCAGTATGTCATTTGACTTAAACAACTACAAATAACTTAAAAGGCTCATTGCATACTCTACTCTTAAATCTATGTGTATTTCTATGTGCCTATGTTTCTATGTGGTTCAAAAAATCATGTTGCAGAATAATCTTCACACTGCCCCCGATTTCTTAATATTGCGCCAGTCTGAACATTATGGAACCAGAACTACAAACAGTCATCAATTCAACACGGGGAAGGGAATTCTTCCGTAAACCGCATAATGCCACCCTTTGCTTTGCCATGGGGATGCTTCTTTTTTTCCTGCCTTTCGCCGAATTCAAATGCGGCAACATGTCGTTGCTCGGAAATACCGGGATCGGGATCGCCATCGGGCAGCAATGGAAAGTTACAGCCGTCCTGGGAAAGAACGAGTTCATGAAAAAACTGGATGAAAGCTCCAAGACCGACAAAGAACTCATGAAAGATGGTCCGAACATCTTTGCCATAGTGGCTCTTGTTGCCGGATTATTCGGTATTATCATTGCATTTACAAAAGTCAGGTGGCGCGTCCTTGCCGGGATGTGCGCCGGTATCCTGGGAGCCGTCATGCTGCTGGCCCTGTTGATCCAGTACAAACTCCTGATGCGGTCTATGTTGTCGGAAAAGGCGGCCGGGGAAGGACCCGATTTTGATGTGGGTGGTATCCTGAAACTACAGTTCACCTTCTGGTACTATCTTTCCCTTCTCTCCTTTATCGCCGCCGCATTCTTTAACTATATGAAGGAAAGGTCACCCTCCTGGATGCCATCGCACGTTCGGTTGATTTCGAGTTTCAGCATGAACAACAGAATTCAATTACCAGGGACCAGTAAAATCCCTCTCAAAGCTTACCTTTGCGGCCTTTAAAGTCTTGGCTGTCAAATGGGTCATATAGGTCAAATGAGTCAAATGGATCATACAACGATACTTATGAATTGATTTGACCAGTATGACTTTTATGACTGTTTTGACCAGTATGACTGATTTGACCTATATGACCATTTTGAGCAAACCATGAAGTACCATAACGAAATACAACGCCGCAGGACCTTTGCCATCATATCGCACCCGGATGCCGGTAAGACCACCCTTACCGAGAAATTCCTTTTGTTCGGGGGTGCCATACAGGTAGCGGGCGCGGTAAAGAGCAACAAGATCAAAAAACATGCGACCTCCGACTTTATGGAGATCGAAAGACAAAGAGGTATTTCTGTTGCTACATCAGTGA
>CAZEZE010000255.1:0-4501 GCA_964516445.1 uncultured Chitinophaga sp.
AAAACCTGTCGGTTTTGGAGGCGCAAAGGTAGGGGAAAAAGCTGTAAAACAGGGGGTTCAGTTTAAGTTAAAAAATATGTGGATAATTTGACCTGAAGCGGTCGGAATCAATGAATAACTGGCCCTGGAAAAAGAAAAAAAGGACTGAAAAGTTCGGCCATGAAGATGGGACTACTTTAAAAGAAAATGTCCCGTCCGGTTTGAACCGGGACGGGACATTCGTATGTAAGCAATTGGCTTATTTGTAGTAGCTGAGTGTAAGTTCAGAACGACGATTCTGCTGGCGGCCGGCGGCTGTTTTGTTATCAGCGATCGGCATGGTCTCACCATGACCCGTAGCAGTGATGCGGCTTTCATCCACCCCTTTACTTACAATGTAAGCTTTCACGGAGGCAGCGCGGTTGTCACTGAGCTTCTGGTTGAATTCATCTGAACCGACATTGTCGGTGTGACCATCGATGGCCAGGCTCATCCCCGGATTCTCCGTCAGGATCTTGGCCACATCGTTCAGCCCCTTAAATGATTTAGACTGGAGTTTAGCGCTGCCGGTAACGAACAGTATGTTCTTGGCGGCTATATTCACCCGCTTCATCACTTCTTCAGGGATGACGGGGCAGCCATAATTTTCCTTCACACCGGGAATGGTTACACACCTGTCTTCTTCATCATTCACACCGTCACCGTCCGTATCCGGGACCGGGCAGCCCTGGTAACGTGCTACACCGGGAACGGTAGGACATTTATCTTCTTCGTCGTTGATGCCGTCCTTATCGGTATCCGGGATCGGGCAACCCTGGTAGCGGGCCACACCGGGAACAGTAGGACATTTATCTTCTTCATCGTTGATGCCGTCCTTATCCGTATCGGGGATCGGACAACCATCATATTTTGCAAGCCCTTTTACATCGGGACATTTATCAAGGTCATCTATGATACCATCTCCATCCCTGTCGCTTGGAGGCGGAGGCGGCGGTGGTGGGGGTGGCGGAGCCACTTTCTTTTTACCCAATCGCGCAGCGAAACCGATGGAATGCTGCAGATGGTAGTTAGCTGTTTCCATTGTTACGGGAACGCGGTACGCAGTCTGTATGATCAAATGTGCTTCATCCAGCAGGTTGACCTTCAAACCCAAACCCATCGGCAGGAATGCGCCATAATACCGGAGGTATTTGTGCGCTCCCACACCCAGTGTGATGTAGGGCTGAACCCAATATTTTTCCGACATCATTTTAAGTTGAACTGCCGCGTTTGCTTCGAGCAATAACCTGTTATAGGTAAATGTCTTATTCGGCATGGGATACCGCAGGAATGAGCCCCCGATGGTGGCAGAATAATCAACGTGTTTCCGTACGCCCCTGGAGTATGTGACTGAAAGCCCAGGGCTCATCTCACTCATTTTGGCCATTCTTCTGTCACCTAAAACTTTTACGAGTGAACTGGAACGGATACGGGCTGGACTAACAAAATCGTTCAGGAAAAAACTGATGCCAAGAGTCTTTGGCTTTATTTCATCATCTTGACCGTAACCAGCAGGTACAAGCAGGTACAGTGCAAATAATGCAGACAGTATCTTCTTCATAAAGAGATAGTTTGGTTTTAAACTAAACAAAAATAACGGGTAAGTTTAATATCAGGAAATAAATTATTTACTTATCATTCATGGGGTTGCACAGGGTATCCGGCTGTTGGAAAATGGTGTAAAAGCCGGTGGGGCCGGCGTTGCAAAGAGCATTATTTCAGGGTGAAATATTTTTCCATCAGGTATTGATCATCACCATATACATCATCATAAAAGATGATATTCCCGTCTTTCCCTTCGCAGGTGAAATACCGGATGAACACCGGGATCTTGCTTTTTAACCCGAGATGGTGCTTTTCCTTGTTTTTCAGCCATGTTCGCATGGTATCCGCGAGGCGTTTGTCGTTGCCCAGAACGAATAATGCCAGTTTTTCCCATTCCTGTACCCTTACACATCCGTGGCTGAGCGACCGACCTGCATTGGAAAAAAGGTAGCGCTGGTTGGTGTCGTGGAGATAAACGGAATATTTGTTGTCAAAATGGAACTTAAGTACTCCCAGGGCATTGGCATCTCCGCTCCCCTGTACGATCTTATAGGGAATATTCTTGCTGTATTGCGACCAGTCAACCGTAAAGGGGTCCACTTCGTTGCCATCCTTGTCTAACAGGCTGAAACCCTTGCGGGAAAGGTAACCCGGGTTTTTCTTTACAGCCGGGAGGATCTCTTTTGATACGATACTGGGCGGGGGCACCCATTGCGGGTATGTGATCAGCACAGAAATGCTCCCGTTCAATAAAGGTGTTCTTGTCTTTGGCTTGCCGCTGATGATCCTGGAGGAAAAATCAATAACCGCATTGTTCACCACGTTCAGGTAATTGGAAGAGGTGTTGACCCAGATATATTTCGAGGGCATTTCGGCCGGCAGTTTCTTGTACTTATCAAGGCTGATGGCTATGCGGATGAATTTGTCATGATCGGAAAGATTCAGCATACGGACCGTGCCTTCCCCCGCAATCCCGTCGACCGTGATCCCCTGTTCCAGCTGAAATTTTTTAACCGCTGCCGAGAGTTCCAGGGAGTCAGCCATTACGCTGTCAAAAGCAATATACCCTCCCTCAAATAATCTTTTTTGAAGCACCCCTTTGAAGCCGGGCGTTTTTTTCCCGGGTGATGGAACCCGGGTATGTACCCTGAAATCGGCATGTTCCATGAAGTGAACGATACCTTTCTTCAATTGATGATAACCCCAATGCCGGGGTTCGAGAGAATGCATCATCGTGAAAACCGAGCCCGAACCCGGAACCTGCTCCAATTGCTGAAGAAAGTAGGCTTCACTTACAACCGTATCCTTGTTCAGGGAAATGCTGTCATTGGGCAACCGGCCCAGTTTTATATCCCTGGCGATTTGCACCCAAGCATCCGTCAGGAGGATATCCGCCTTCGACCAAAGGTTTGCATCCTTTCTGTCACTCTTTGAAAGACTGTCCGTCCGGAACAGATCCCAGATCGCAGACAATTCCCGGATATGATAATCCTCCGGGAAAAGTCCATAGTACCGGGCGCTCCTGATCATTTCATAAAGTGAATCTGCCCCGGTTTTCCAGGATTGCTTGTCCGACCAAAGTACTGTGTAACCGTTTTTTTCATAAAGGTTCTTCAGCATGACCGGTTGCCGGAGCTGGACGGAACTGTCTGCGGTTCCACCTTTAAAAAATCGGCTGATGAGTTCTCCCGCCTTTGTATTTATTTCTTCCGGGCTGGAAACGATATTGTCAGGAACACTTTTATTATTTCCGCAGCCGCCAAGGAATAACAGGTATACAAAAAAACCTGCATACAAGGGGTACCTGGGTTTGATTCGGCTCATAGATGGTGCGTGGCTGGATACCATCTCCGGTTTATGCATTATTTTACCGGATAATGCAACGGGGATGAATGACAAGTTACGAAAAGCTTTTTACAGGGTATTATACCTTTTCCTGTTTTTTTCACTATCTATGGTGATCCGCTCTTTTGCCCAGGCTCCCGGGTACACCCGTCCGCCGGTTACCGACAAACTCTCCGAATATAAAAAACAGGTGAAGGCTGATCCGGCAAAAAAAATGACGGAGCTCAGGGAACTGGCGCCCGGCATTGTCTATGATCTGCGCTATGCCGGTACCAATAATTTCATGCGCAGGATGATGTACCCGGCCGGCACAATCTTCGCCTATCTGCGCCAACCCGCCGCCCGGGCTTTACAAAAAGTGCAGGAAGAACTGAACGTAAAAGGACTGGGTTTAAAAATTTTTGATGCATACAGGCCCTATTCCGTCACCGTTAAATTCTGGGAGCTGGTAAAGGATGAGAATTATGTTGCTCACCCTGCCCGGGGCAGCGGGCATAACCGAGGTATTGCTGTTGACCTCACCCTTCTACAACTCCCCGCAGGCACCGAACTGGCCATGGGCACAGGGTTTGATAATTTCAGCGATACGGCGCATCATGGTTTTAACCGGTTACCGGCTGATATTCTGCTTAACAGGCAATTGCTGAAGACACTAATGGTAAAACACGGGTTCAGGGCCTATGATAAGGAGTGGTGGCATTATTCCTGGCCCGATGCCGCCCGGTTTGAGTTGCTTGATATCGGGTTCAATAAACTGAAAAAAACATTATAAGCCGATCACATCTGTTACAGCACCGACATTGATCGGCCCGTATACATGAGGAAATGTGTCCTGTGTGGTAGGTGACCAGTCAAAAATGTATTTGCTGGTTAACTTATCTGTATCAATTACCAGTTTCACCAGGTTCTTCTGCCCCCTAAAATAACGTTCCAGTACACCGGCCACCTGGTGATCCTGTGAACAATGGATGAATCCTTCTTCTTTCAGCGAAGGATGTTCGTAGAATCCTTTTGCCTTGGCTTCTTCCCAGACTGCGGCAGTTGTTACATGATAAATTACAGGCATTACAAAACTTTTTTGATTTTTTGTTCC
>CAZEZE010000256.1:0-4500 GCA_964516445.1 uncultured Chitinophaga sp.
GTGTGTAATGGCCCTTGTCTTTCGTTCGCAGTTTAAGTTTCAGGTAAGGGAATTCAGTTGCGCTGATGGAGGAAATATCAACATCCTGCTGTGAAATGCTGAGCCCGGCAAACATGGTTTGCTCGCTTCCGTCCAATCTCACCCCGATCACATCCACCGTTGCCGTGTCAGTGGGGGCGTCATCGGCTCCTCTCCACTTCATTTGTTTCCAGCCCCTGGACCTTCCATAGAGCGCAGAGGTGACAAAACCTAACGAGTCCGGTGTTTTCAGGTTCTTATTTAGTGTGATCAGGTCATAGATACCGGCTGAAACAGATCCCACAGGCCCAAAACCCGGGTTCCCTTTTTGGTAAATGAATATCATTGCCTTCGCCGATGTGAAAGAGTCCAGCTGGTTCATTCCAACGGCTTTCAGTTTATGATACAGCGATACACCGGGGCCATAACCGGGCAATGCGGTATCGGCTTTCCAGTCATCAATAAACCCGCCGGCCTGTGCATAGTTCAGGATGTTCCTGACAACAACGATCGTACCGTTAGGGATCGAATCCATAAAATCCATCATCTCCTTTCGTTTGGCAGCGTTCATATAGGTCCATTCAAAATTCCAAAGCCGGGAGGGATTGCAGACCAGGGCGCTGCCATAAGCGCCGCTCGGATTCTGTGTCACGATAAAACTCTTGGGGTCAATGAGATTGAAAATAAGTGAAAAACCGACACAGGCGCTCCGGATGAAGGAAGATCCATCGGGGGCCACAATAAGGTCGCCTTCCTGGCCGGTAGCAGTTATGAAGACACCGTTCTTGGCGAAAATAAAATGGGGAACCGAATCAAACACCCATTCCCGGTTTTGGGCATTCAGCCTCATCCTGTTCACTGATGATTCTGTATGCTGGAAATAATGTGACTGGTTAAAGCCCAGGTTACTGCTGGGCAGGTACACAAACGAAGCGTTGTTCCAGACAGGCGATCCGGAAACCGGTACCGGCGAAACCCGCCAGTAATAAACCGTGCTGTCGGTAAAGGTGATGGCCGGACTGAATTCGACCACGCCCCCGACCGAAGTTATGCTTTGTGTTTTCTTAATGGGTGAATTGAAGAGTTCGGTAGTATCAATCTCCATTGTATACTGCCGGGATGTGCTGAACGGGTTGGCTGTGGAAGCATGGAATTTTATTCCCTGCTTGTTGATAATTGCGTAATTGAACGGGTAAACAGGCCTGATCTCATCTTCGTAAATGAAGAACTCTTTGGTCACACAGTTATTTGTTTCGTAAATCTCATCTACCGTATTGTCCGCGTCAATGCAGAAGCTGATCTTATTCAGGCCCTTGTCACGTGTGGATAATATGGGTATGTTATAAACAAGCGAATCGAGGAACCGTATACCGGGAATGGTATCCCTTCTGATCTCAGTGCTCAGGTCGGGGTAGGTACGTTTCATTTCAATCACAATCGGCTGGTTGACTGCTTTATTGAGATTCATGAATTTCGCTTTCACCGTAAAAGCGTTTTCAGCTACAGAGATAAAGGAAGGATTGATCTCCACCATCGGCTCTTCGATCGCATAATCAGGTTTGTCGCCCGAAATATCCAGGTGCAGCGCCGGGTCGCCGTGCAAAGTGGTTTGTTCACAATGAAACCGGGCATAAAAGTCGTTTTGCGAGGTAAGGTTGTAGACCTGGTTCACGGCATCCCTCATCATTTCACCCACCGTTTTACCATAACTGGTCACCGAGGATGCGTTCATGGTACGGGTGTTATAAATATCCAGGTAGTGAACAATACCCAGGTGGGTACTCGCCAGGGTAGCAATACTGCCCCGCTGGTCGGCCAGGACGAATTTTTCAGAGATCGTTTCCTTGGTAGAAAGACGGGCCAGGTTGAAATTGTAAAAGTTGCCGGCGCTGCAACCCAGCAGAATAAACAGGGGATACTTGCCGGCATTATTATAACCATCGGGGTTGTCGAGATTGAATTCGAGTGTGCTGGCTGATGAGTGACCGAAATACGTTAGTATCCCAATACCTTGTTCAAAAAGACCGTATAATCTCGCCGCATTCACCTGTTCAACAGGGGCGGTGGATAATTTACTGAAGGTATGCACATTGGCGCCATAAAAAGTATCCCTGATAATGGCTGAAAAGTTATTCATGGAATTGGTGAGGATATTGCCCAATGTTCCGTCGCCTGCGCCTATTACATGCACCACATTCTTTTGCCAGGCTTTATCCTGTATCAAAGGCGACTGGAAAGCCAGTTTCTGCTCGTATTGCTTTACTTTTTCCAGGTAAATGGCCACTTCGTTCCCGTTGATCACGGATAACCTGCCGATAGATAATCTTGGCGTAACATCCAGCCCCGGGTCAGTGGTCAGCAAATTATCGGAAGCCGGGTAACCAAACGTGGGAACGAAAGACAGTTTACTGAAATCGGGATTACTCTGGTAAATACTGTTGTGGAGATACTGCAGACCCTTGCCGATCAGGAAGACATCCTTTATGGGATTTGAGTAATTGGCCCTGGCCCAGCGGAGAAAGTTTCTTACAGACAAGGGATGGTTCTTTATACCAAAACTGAACTGGTCGATCAACTGGTCGATCATGTAGATCTTTGTGTTATAACTTCCACCTGTTGCCGAAGCCCTGTAATCCGCGTAATCCTGTACCGGGTTTGTACTATTAGGCCCGGTCAGCAGGGCGGGATGCGTGATGATCATATAGTTGCCCTGGTTGGCAGGCGCCCCATAGTTAATGAAATTCCTTTGCTGAAGAGTGGTGACGGCAAGGGGAAAGGAAGATTCCTGCGTCACCAGCAACAGTTTACGGGAAGCGGAGGAGGGTTGCAGCAGCACCCGAACCAGCGGGGCATTGGTGATATCACCGATATAGCGTTTACCGTTCGTAAGATCATATAAAACAGGGTTCACTGTTCCATAATTAAATCCGGAGATTTCCAGGTAATTGCCTGCGTTATTGGCGGGTATTTCAAAATAAAAATTATTAGCGCCCCCGAAATTGAACTGCCGCGGATAGATCAGTTCCGTTTGGCCGATCACCATCCGGTCGGTGGTCGTGTTGTTATTCTTGATGCTCACCAGGGCGCTGCCGCCGCTGAGTTCGGAAATGTTTACCGGGAAACCGGCCTTCACGTAATCAAAAAAATCCATGACCTGGTTAGCAATAAGGTTGCCGTTCACCCTTACTTCAAAAGTTCGTGGATTCAACGCATTACCTGCCGCATTCACTTTCAGCAACGGAGCCGGCGCCCCGGGGCCGGTATAAGCATTCAGTCCGGCAAAGGTTTCATTCCGGATTGCTCCTGCGCCCATATCCGTGGAAGTAAATCCTTCGCCCGATTCATAACTGGAGGAGTATACATAGTCACCAACAATAGCGGCATACCCCAGGTGATATTTTTCCCTGTAATATTTACCCGTAGTATGGATAAAAAATGAATCCGCCGGCAGGGCGGTTGGCAATGAGTTGGCCGCAGGCACCAGGCGAAGGTTACCGCCACCGGGATTGGCTGTGAGAAAATAAAACGCGGTATCGGTTTCCATGCTCCACTTATCGTTGATCTGGTGGTCGGTGATCCGGTACAGGTCCTTGTCCGGTTTACCGTCGTTCATTTCGCCCCAGAATTCAATATAATCGCCGCCACCCATGATACCTGTTTGCACGGTGGTGTATAGGGGTATTTGCTGGCCGTTTCTCCATAACTGGAACTGCTCGGCCGGCACGCTGCCGAGTCCGGCGGAGGCAAGTACGGGTTGTGCAATACGATATAACCCGGTCGCCGCAATCTTGAATTTATAATAGGTCTTACTGTAATCAATCCATTCATTGTTGAAGGATTGCCCCCGGGCGAAAAGCCCGGTAAATAACAGCAGGAGTAGTAAAAATCTTTTCATGAAGGATCAGTTTATGGTGGGGTTCGGAATGATTACTCGTTTTCTTTTTTGGTTTTTACCATGTCCAGACGCAGGGAAAACACATGGGTAAACAAAGGGTTCGATTGATTGGCGAGATTGGTGAATGCATAGTCGATGGTCACATTGCCGATCCTGAAACCGGCTCCGCCGCCGGGCTGGTAGATCCATACTTTTTTCTGGTTGAGCGTATCCCCGTCAGACAGGGCCCGCTGGAAATTATTGATCCCTCCCCGCAGGTAAAAAACATTATTGATGTTCAGCTCCAGTCCCAGTTTGGGATCCACGCTCACCGGGTCGGCGCTAAGCAGCGTATTACGTTTCCCGTCAAAAGTGACATCCAGGTTGGCCTCGGCCAGCAGGCTTGTTTTCTTACCCAATTTAAAATCACGGGCCGCACCCAGTACCAGCCGGGGCGCAGTCATTTCAGTGGATTTAACCGGGATCTCGTTCTTGGTAAGATACAATACTTCTTTTTCCCGTTCGGTGAAACTGAATGACCAGGCATTGAACGTGCTGGTAATATCGCGGCCTGTAACACCGAACTTCCATTACTTGCTGTAAAACTG
>CAZEZE010000257.1:0-4494 GCA_964516445.1 uncultured Chitinophaga sp.
TGAATTATTGCGTGAGTCCCTGTTAATTTAAATCTAAAGGTTGGGAATGGCTGCTGGTCGCTGGTCGCTGGTTGCTGGTTGCTGGTTATCGGAAAAGAGAGGAGGAGATATGAGTTATAAAAACCTTGAAATTTGGAAACTGGCAGATGAAGTGGTAGTTGAGATCCACGAAATGACAATAACCAGGCTTCCAAAATTTGAAATGTGTGAGGAAGGCGCCCAGATCAGGCGATCAAGTAAATCGGTAAAGGCCACTATTGCGGAAGGTTATGGCCGGAAAAGATATAAGGCGGAGTTTATAAAATTCCTGGTGTATTCACTTGGCTCCAATGATGAGACCATCGACCACCTCGAAAATTTATATAAGACCAGATCATTACAGGATGAAACATTCTATAATTATCTTCACGCCAAATTGGAAACATTGGGAAAGAAATTAAATCTGTTTATAAAAGGTGTTGATGGCACAGACTGGAAGTGAGGGAAATTAAAAACATAAGGAACTCTCCGGATTACGGAAACCAGCAACCAGCAACCAACAACCAGCAACAAAAAAATGAGTAAAGAGATCACATCCAGAGCAACGGATTATTCGCAGTGGTACAATGACCTGGTATTAAAAGGAAACCTGGCCGATTATTCAGCCGTACGGGGCTGTATGGTCATTAAGCCTTATGGATTCGCATTATGGGAGAATATGCAGGCCGCGCTGGACAAGATGTTCAAGGATACCGGTCACGTGAATGCATATTTCCCGCTTTTCATACCCAAGAGTTTTTTCAGCCGGGAAGCGGCACACGTGGAAGGGTTCGCCAAGGAATGCGCCGTGGTGACCCATTACCGCCTGAAGAATGACCCGGATAGCGGAGGTGTGGTAGTGGATCCTGAAGCAAAACTGGAAGAGGAACTGATCGTGCGGCCCACTTCAGAAACGATCATCTGGAACACGTATAAAGACTGGATAAAATCTTACCGCGACCTGCCCCTGCTGATCAACCAGTGGGCTAATGTTGTGCGATGGGAAATGCGGACAAGGCTTTTCCTGCGCACTACAGAATTCCTCTGGCAGGAAGGTCATACGGCCCATGCCACAAGGACGGAGGCGGTGGAAGAGGCCGAAAAGATGCTGGGCGTTTACGCCACATTTGTGGAAGAGTTTATGGCAGTTCCGGTGATAAGGGGTGTAAAAACAGCCAACGAGCGATTTGCCGGCGCGGAAGAGACCTATTGTATCGAGGCCATGATGCAGGATGGCAAGGCCTTGCAGGCGGGGACCTCCCATTTCCTGGGCCAGAATTTCGCAAAGGCATTCGATGTAAAATTCTCCAACAAAGAAAACCAGCTTGAATATGTCTGGGCCACCAGTTGGGGAATGACCACCCGGCTGATCGGTGCACTGGTAATGGTGCACAGTGATGATGACGGCCTGGTGATGCCGCCAAAACTGGCGCCTTTCCAGGTGGTGATCGTACCGATCTACAAAGGGGATGAACAAAAAACAGTGATCGACCGGAAGGTCCATGAAATAGTGAAGGAACTGAAAGCATTGGGTGTGCGCGTGAAGTATGATGATAACGACAATGCAAGACCCGGATGGAAGTTTGCCGAATATGAGATGAAAGGTGTGCCGGTGCGACTGGCCATCGGGGCGCGTGACCTGGAACAGAACGTGGTGGAAGTGGCCCGCCGGGATACAAAGGAAAAGAGATCGGTAAGCCTTGATGGTATTGCTCCATACATTGAAGTACTGCTCCGGGATATCCAGGAAAGTTTATTCAATAAGGCCAAAAACTCCAGGGACGGGCTTATCACCCCTGCCAATGATTGGGATGAATTCGTAAAACTCCTCGATGAGAAAGGTGGATTCATTTCCGCACATTGGGATGGCACAGCTGAAACAGAGGATGCGATCAAGGATAAGACCAAGGCAACGATCCGCTGTATTCCCCTTGATAATCCCTGCGAAGACGGGAAATGCATCCTGACCGGGAAGCCTTCATCCCAGCGGGTTTTGTTTGCACGGGCTTATTAACAACTAAGTTATGAGGGTGAAACATATGGATGCCCGTATAAATACGGGTATCTGTTTTTGGTGAGGGACTATTTTTTTTTCTATATTTATCATTACCAAACCAAATCTATCATGGAACAAAATCAAAACACTTCCTTATTCTCTCTCAATCTCGATGCACAGAACAGTTATACGCTCCGCAGCATGGCCTCCTGGGCAAAAGTGCTGGGTGTGGTGGGTATGGTGCTCGGGGTCCTGTTTATCCTGGTTGGTATCCTGGTGCAACAGGCTATGAGCCGGTATGGCGGCAGTTACCGCTCGGGGGGATTCAGTTCATCTGCCATTGGCAATGCTGGCATGGCTGTTTATGTGGTGTTAGGACTGATCATGATCGTCACCTCTGTTTTCGCGATCAATGCCGGTAATAAGATCAATTTCGCCCTGCGTTCCAACGACCAGGCTGCGCTGAGTGCCGGTTTTTCCAATGCCAGGAATTATTTCGCATTCTGGGCGGTTCTGATCATCATCATGCTTTTATTGATGCTGGTCTCAATACTGAGCGGACTTTGATGTAACAATAAATTTTATTTCATACCAGTCCTGTGAATCCGGGACTGGTTTTTTATTAAAGCCAGGAATATGGAATCGGAAAAAGGACTATTTGACCTGACGATAGACTCCGAAGGAAAAAATCATTTGCGGGAAGCCGCCAAATGGGCAAGGTTCCTTGCCATCGCGGGATTCACCGGGCTCGGATTATTGGTCGTATTCAGTGTTGTTATGGGAATGGAGTCTCCGCCAGACGGAACGGTGCAATCGCAGGAAGACAAGACGTCTGCAGTAGCAGGGGGGATCATTGGCTCTGTGCTGGTGGCAGTCCTGTATTTTTTTCCTTTCCTTTTTCTTTTTCGTTTTGCCGGTAAAATGAGATCAGCCATAGATGCCGGTGACGGGACCGGTCTTAACGAGGCGTTCCAAAACCTTAAAATAACATTCCGTTACCTGGGAGTTGTTACCATCATCTTTCTTATCCTGTTCCTGGTTGGGATACTTTCGGAACTCTGATGAGCCAGACAGCAAATAATGTTCATTTTGTTGAGAGGTAATTGTAATCCTTCAATAATACATCCAGGAAATCAAAGGCAGGCATGCCCGTTTCAATTTTGAGGTGTGAACGGATCTTGGCCGATGCCGCTTCCGCCATGTGCTGATCCCCTTTTTTACGGGCTGTTTCAAGTATGCTTTTGATGGCATTGATGTCCTTATCGCTCAGTTGCATGATCTGCGGGAAAGAAGGGGTATAATTGTCGGACACTTCCTGGAAAACGGTTTCCTCGATATTGCTTTTGGTCCGGATACTAATAATGATAGTCTTTGCCAGGATATCGCCGATCCGTTGTCCTTTTTTGGAGGATACAACCAGTACGATATCCGTCACCAGGAAGCCCACAGCAAAAATCACCAGTGCAATGATCTCGGCGTTGCCGATAATGTCATTGGTAGCCACCACGTAGAAGATATAAAGCAGGATCTGTACGATCCAGAGGTCGGAAAGCCGGAGCAACCAGCGGATGGCGAACTGGCTGAATGAGGGTTTGCCGCCGTTTTCGTCCACTACCCGCAGCCCCATTATTTTTTTACCGATACTCTGTCCGTTCATAGTGAGCTCCAGCACCAGGTGGTAAAACATGAGGGGCAGCAGGAGCAACCAGCGCACCGACCAGAGGTCATAACCGCTGTCCCGGTCGAAGGGATTCACGTTTCCCTGAATGGAATTAAAGACCTCAGCGGCGATCCGGAGGTAAAAATACTGGATGAGTACATCAATAAGGAGCGCCACCAGGCGGCGGTAAAATTCCGGCACTTCAAACTCCAGTTCTATATTAAAGTTGGTCGGTACTTTAATGGCTCCCATACAGGTTTGTTATCGGGCGGTTAAGTTAATGTTTTTACAGTTGTAAACTTATTCCGGGTTATTTTGCAGTGCTGAAAAAACAGTATTTTACAAATTAAAAACATCAGGGATTGAGGGAGGCGCTATTCATAAAAAAGAACAGGGACCGCTGGCTGAAAACGGAGCATCAGCCATCCGATGACCCGGATGAAATGGCAGCGGATTTCACCCGGCTGCTGGATGACCTGGCCTATGCCAAGACCTTTTATCCTTCCGGCAAAGTCACCGGTTATATCAACGCACAGGCATCCCGGATTTACCTGGATATTTACAAGAACAGGAAAGAGGAATCCAACCGGCTGCTGACCTTCTGGAAATACGAACTGCCGCTGGTGATACGCAAACATCACGGCACCATCCTGTTCTCCTTTGTGACCTTCAGCATTTTTTTCATCATCGGGTATTTTACATCAGCAAACGATGATGGGATCTCACGTAGCATTATGGGGGATGATTATATCGATATGACGCAGGAGAATATCGATAAAGGGAACCCTTTCGGTGTATATGAATCCGGAAACCCCATCCT
>CAZEZE010000258.1:0-4456 GCA_964516445.1 uncultured Chitinophaga sp.
TAACCGTATAAATGGTTGTTGCCGCCGGATTTGCCATAACGCTGCTTCCACTAGTAGCGCTTAGTCCGGTTGCAGGAGCCCATGCATAGGCGGAAGCACCCGATACGGTCATGGTAGTGCTGCTGCCTGCACAAATGGTAGCATTGGCGCTTGAGGTCAGGGTGGGCTGAACGGTCTGTTTGGTGAGTGTAAAAGGTACGGCCAGCACATTGTTGTTCTCATTTGATTCAAGAAAGTAGTTATACGGGTCAAGCTGCACCACAATATAATAGCTTCCGTTGCACAGACCCGGGGGCAGGTTGATCCACATGCCGTCAAGGTATTGGTAATAGATATCAGTATAGCCCGATGAAATACCCTGGACCACCGGTGAACAGTTATAGGACCCGCCTCCGAGGCCGAAGTTGGGAAAGTTTCCGTTTAACAGGGTGTTACCGGCCGAATCCACGCAATGCCCGTTATAATAAGAACAGGTTCCGTAATCCATCAGGCAGAAGGCCAGCTTGGCTCCCGTAGCTGCAATGGGCCACGTAAGCGGGTCGGGGTTCGCTGTAGCGGTACGCAAAGTATAGATGCCCCAGTCATCCACATGCATATGTCCATGATTAGGATGGTAGGTCATTGATCCGCCGGGACGGTCGTAATACGACATGGTGTTTCCGTTCTTATGATACACCCTTTGGTTGATCAGCTGTTTGGGATAGGTGACCCCGTCAGGACAAATGGCAGGAGCGGTTCCAGTAAAGGTATCCACACCGCATACATAGGTGGTGGTGGTGCGTACCTCAAGAGGTCCAAAGCCGATATTGGGCGTGGAAACCGACAGCCTCAGCCTGCCGTTATTGGAGCCGTTACCACTCTGCGAATATTCGATCACTCCATAATTACCGGTAGCCAGAAGCGGTGGTTTCCCCACGATCATATCAGGCAGCAGGTCGCAGTTGGTGATGCCGGCCTGGGCACAGGAACAGCTTGTGGCATTGGTAGTACTGCATTGAGAAAATCCCGCCATTGCGGAAGCAAGCAGAATTGCAGAAACAAATAAAAATTTTTTCATAATTTCAGTAAGGTGGTTAAGGTTGAAAGGGAATTATTCCCCGCTTTTTAACTATCTGAAACGAACCTTTGCATTTTTTGATGGATAAAATTTCCCCGAAATCTTACATTTTGTGAATTGGATTTATTCATCCCTTAACTTTGTCAAAAACAATATAAAATGGAAACTTATATGGCCCGCGTGGCACCTTATTATCATGCCTATATGAATCTGGTGAAAGGACCTGATATTATCAGGGAGCTGGAGTCGGGATTACAGGAAACACCGGCTTTTCTTTCTTCCATTACAGAGGAAGAATCACTGCATGTGTATACTCCGGGAAAGTGGAGCATACGGGAAGTGGTGGGCCACCTCAACGATACGGAAAGGGTTTTCGCTTACCGGGCCCTTTGCGTGGCAAGGAAAGACAAAACCCCCTTGCCTGGATTTGATGAAAATGAGTACGTGGAGGCAGCCCGCTTTAATGAAACAAAATGGGCTGATTTATTACAACAGTTCAGGACGGTCAGGGAAGCCAGCCTGGCCCTATTCTCCTCCTTTGACGCAGAAGCCTTACAACAGGAAGGCACCGCCAATAACCAAATCACGAATGTAAAAGGACTGCTCTATATTATCAGGGGTCATGAGTTGCATCATTTAACGGTGATCAGGGAACGTTACCTGAAAAAATAGCACTTTCTGATACAAATTATAACCATGTTTTTCGCCATCGGCTGTGTCCTTACAGCCGATCCAGGAAGTAAGTTGAAGGCGTTCTCTGCCGGCATCCGGGTGTTTGTGCAGACACAAACACCGGCGGCTTCACTCCTCCAGCAATTTCTCCAGCAGCATAAAAAAATCCTCCTTGTACTTCTCATACTCATTGCCTGTGGCTGGTCCTGAAAAGCCTGTATAAATTTTTCTTACCTTCCCTTTACGGTCTATATAGATGGTGGTGGGATATCCTGAAATTTTACCGAGCATGGGAAGAGTCTGTACTACAGAGTCCTTGTTTGCAATAAGTAACGGATAGGTTATATGATATTTTTTCTTCAGCCTGTTTACATTCGACACTGCCTTGCTGAAGTCTGAGGTTTTTTCGAACGACAATCCCGCAATTTCCAGCCCCTTCCCTTTATACTTATCATACACCGTTGTCATAAATGCTGATTCATCCAGGCAGTTTGGGCACCAGGAACCCATAATTTGCAGGATGACGACCTTGTTTCTAAACCTTTTGTCCTTCATCGTCACCGTCTCTCCTTCCAGGTCGGGAAGTGAAAAATCAATTCTATCATACCCGCTCCTGAGCCAGGTAATGGAATAAGGGTCGGGAAGCCTGTACCCTTCATTACGTTTTGCAACAAATGGTTCCTTCCGGTGGTTGCCTGACATAAAAACACCGTTCATATTACCTGCCGAAACATGAGCCATAAACAAAAAGGCAAAGGCACCGTCAAAACTCGAAAGATACAAACTGTCACCGGACATGCAACCTTCCAGGTACCTGTAATCGCCTGAGGGCGTGAGAAAAGTTCCGCTTACCGTTCCGTTAACCTTGGTTTCAAACACTCCGATAGCCCTGGAGGAATCGGGTGTGCCGGGACTGAAAACGGTTTCCCAGCGGCCAATGACAGGAACTGTTGAAAATTCCGCTTTCCTCTTAAACCGGTATGGAATACCGTGCTCGGCACGGAACGGGATACGCTGGTTTGTTTTACGGGCATAATTGATGAATTCGCCTGACAACCCTTTGCCCATCATCAGCGCCCTGATTTCCGAATCAAATACCGGCATTCTGATAAAAACAGAATCTCCCGAAAAGGTTATTTCGTCCACAGTTATTCTTTCTTCTCCGTTGATGATCTGAATCGTATACTGCTGATTGATATGCTGTACTTCAAACTGAAAAGGAAGGTCGGCCCCGGGAAGACCCAGGGTGGCACGCCAGATGCCAGCAAGGAGGATGATGGTATTCATATGGTTTTTTTATATCATCAGCAGGGAGGGTAGGCCATCCGTGTGCACCGGTTCAGGGTTTTCAGGGAAAGGAAGTGGCATCCATAGTTACCGGGGGCGAAAGTGCAGACCCCGGTATGTCAATTGGCGGATCAGGCCAGCACCCGCTTTACTGCTACCTGTTCATAGCCCTCAATGATATCGCCAACGCGTATATCATTAAATTTATTAATGTTGAGGCCGCATTCATATCCGGCTGATACTTCTTTCACATCATCCTTAAACCTGCGCAGGGAAGCCAGTTCACCGGTATATACCACAATGCCGTCCCTGACAACCCGCACTTTTGTGTTTCGGGTTACCTTTCCGTCAAGTACCATGCAACCGGCAATGGTACCTGCCTTCGGGATGTTGAAAGTTTCCCGGATTTCGATGTTGCAGGTTATTTTTTCTTCGAACTCAGGAGCCAGCATGCCTTCCATGGCCGCTTTCAGTTCATTGATGGCATCATAGATAATGGAATAGAGGCGTATATCAATTTGTTCCTGCTCTGCCAGTTTGCGTGCATTCACCGAGGGCCTCACCTGGAAGCCGATGATGATGGCATTGGAGGCGGAGGCCAGCAATACATCTGATTCGGTGATCTGTCCCACTGATTTATGGATGACATTGATCTGAATTTCAGGGTTCGATAATTTCAGTATGGAATCGGAAAGCGCCTCGATTGATCCGTCCACATCACCTTTTACAATTATATTAAGCTCTTTGAAATTTCCGATGGCAAGCCTTCTTCCAATTTCATCCAGGGTAATGTGCTTATGGGTTCGTATTCCCTGCTCGCGCTGAAGCTGCAGTCGTTTGTTGGCAATTTCTCTTGCTTCCCTTTCATCATCCATCACATTCACAGTATCACCTGCCTGTGGTGCTCCACTTAGTCCGAGAATCATAACAGGCGCAGACGGTCCGGCTTCGTCCATTCTCTGACCTCTTTCGTTGAACATGGCTTTTACCCTTCCGCTGTGGCAGCCGGCAAGCATGATATCACCTACCTTTAATGTTCCCGCCTGCACCAGGATGGTGGAAATATAACCCCTTCCCTTATCGAGTGATGATTCTATAACGGTCCCGATGGCGTTTTTATCCGGATTGGCTTTCAGGTCGAGCAACTCCGCTTCCAGCAGTACCTTTTCGAGCAGGGTGTCAATACCTTGTCCTTTCTTGGCCGATATAGCCTGACATTGGTATTTACCACCCCAGTCTTCCACCAGTATATTCATCTTGGATAACTGTTCCTTTATACGATCTGGGTTTGAATCGGGCTTATCCACCTTATTCAATGCAAACACTATTGGCACGCCTGCCGCCTGGGCATGGTTGATGGCTTCCACCGTCTGCGGCATCACGCTGTCATCGGCGGCAATCACAATATCGTTATGCGGGTAGGCTTCGCGGATGCTTTCC
>CAZEZE010000259.1:0-4432 GCA_964516445.1 uncultured Chitinophaga sp.
ACCCCGCTTTCGGTCTGCTGCGGGGAGAAGAAGTGCGGTGTATGTGGGAAATGCTCTGCAAGAATGCAAAGGATTTTTCTCTGACTTTCACCAATATCCAGTTACTGGATGAAGAATACGCCACCTGCAACTGGGTGGCCAGCTACACTTTTTCGAAAACGGGGCGGAAAGTGGTCAATCATATCAAGGCCTTCATGCGGTTAAAAGACGGCAGGATCATTGAGCACAGTGATGGTTTTAAACTAAGTAAATGGGCCGCGCAGGCACTGGGATGGAAAGGAGAACTGTTTGGGTGGATGGGGTGGATGAAGAGGAAGATACAGAAGAATGCGAGGAGGAATTTGATCGCGTATATTGAACGAAAGAACAGTCTTTAATCTTTTTTCCATTGCTTATTTGAGAATTTAAGAACCAAGAACCGAAGAAACAAGATCCAAAAAAATCTCAAGTTCCAAGCTCCAAATAAGCTCCAAGCACAAAATTAAAATAGGTCTCCGCTGTTTCTTGATTTGAGTTTTTTACGCAGCGGCGTTAAAATGAAAAAAAATAAAAGTACGGAGTCCTATTTTGATTTCTAATTTGGAGCTTATTTGGTTCTTGTTTCTTCGGTTCTTGGTGCTTTTAAATCTAATCTTCTAAAACTCCAAATTTTCCCGAATTAGCGTCCTGTATTGCCATTTCCACTTCCTGCCATGTATTCATCAAGAACGGCCCATAGGCGGCGATCGGTTCGTCGATCGGTTCGCCGGAAAGGACGAGTACGATGGCACTCCCGGTAGCTTCCAGGGTGATCTCTTCTCCGTCATTTTTGAAGAGTACAAAATGATCGGTGTCAACTTCGCTTCCGTTCATTTTTACAGTTCCTTCCACCACCAGCAAACCGGTATTATAGTTTGAAGGGAAACGAAGTGTTGCTTTTGCTCCCTTTTTCAGTCTTGCATTGAACACCTGCATGGGGGTGAAGGTGAAAGCGGGACCCTTTACAGTATCATATTCTCCCGCGATCACTTCAATGTAGCTTTCTTTGTCTTCGAGGTAAGCCCGGCCCATCATGGCATTGGTGATCTCCTGGTATTTGGGTTTTGTCTTTTTATCTTTTGCAGGAAGGTTGACCCACAATTGCACCATCTGGAATGCGCCGCCTTTCCGGCTGAATCCTTCCTCGTGGTATTCCTTGTGCAGCAAACCCGACCCGGCAGTCATCCATTGCACATCTCCTTCACCGATGATACCGCTGTTGCCGGCACTGTCGTGATGAGCGATCTTACCCTGGTAGGCAATGGTTACGGTTTCAAATCCCGCATGCGGGTGTACGCCCACGCCCCTGGGTTCTATGGATGGGGAGAACTCGATCTTGGATCCATAGTCCATCATAAAGAAAGGACTCATCCTTTTTTTGTCGATCAGTCTTCCGCCGGGGAAGAAACTATGTACACGGAAGCCGTCGCCCACCATATGCGGAGGGGGAGGGGCGATGATGTATTCGATTGATTTTTTTGTGGGCATATTTTTTTGTTTTTATATCAAAGTTTGAAAAGTTGATCAATAATTAAAAAAAGGTACAAGTAAAGCCACAGAGTCACGGGGACACGGAGTTGCACGGAGAGATCTCCGTGAGTCTCTGTGCCGCTGTGTCTCCGTGGTTCAAAAAATACAATTTGAACCACGAAGTCACAAAGACACAAAGGCACGATGAGGAAATATGTTTATGAAATGCAATTTATTGTTTCATTTCCGCCCGCTCAATTACTATTAATCATTTCAACATCGGAACTTCCATTAATAATAGCTCAGCGTCGCTGTTTGCAATTATCTCCAATTGGTCCGTATCAGTGATCCCCAGGCCATCTCTCCGCTGAAGCAGTTGCCCGCCAACCGTCACTTCGCCTTCGATCACAAAAGCATATACGCCGTTTTCTTTTTTGTTAAGCTGGTAAGTGGTGCTGAAACCCTTATCCAATTTACCCAAACTGAACCAGGCATCCTGGTGTACCTGCACACCGCCGTCTTTTGTACCTATAGGCGATACCACGGTCAGCAGTTTATTGTGCTTGACGGCATCGGAAAAGTTTTGCTGATCATAGCGCGGTTCAACGTTTCTTTTGGAGGGGAATACCCATATCTGGAAGAATTTCACTTCCCTGTCGTGGTTCTTGTTTTTTTCGGAATGTTGAATACCCGTGCCGGCGCTCATTACCTGCACATCACCCTGGCGAATAACCTGCTTGTTGCCCATGCTGTCCTGGTGCTCGAGGTCCCCGATGGTTGGGATGGAAATGATCTCCATATTGTCGTGCGGGTGGGTGCCAAATCCCATTCCGCCGGAAACGGTATCATCATTCAGCACCCGTAATGCTCCGAAATGGATCCTTTCGGGATCATAATAGCCGGCAAAGCTGAATGTGTGATACGAGTCGAGCCAACCGTGTTTCGCGTGGCCCCTCGAACCGGCTTTGTGTAGAATGGTGTTCATAAAAACTCCTTTTTTTAATTGCGTGTTGAAAAACGATTGACACAGGGTATGGATATCAAACGGGTCAGGATGCCAAGACCTTTTCTTCAACCACTTTTTCCGACAACCAAAGGAATTCCGTGATAAAGTTATGTACGGCATTCTGGAAACCTTCATCCAGCAGGTCGCCGTCCGGGCTGAATTTCTTGTCAACAGCCGGGGTGATGAGCATATAGGGAGAAAGGATGCCAAACAATGCCGGAACCAGGAGCAATAATTGTTGCGAAGCCCGCATGCCACCCATTGCGCCGGGAGAAGCTGTCACAATCCCAAAAGGTTTCCGGTGTCTCTTCGGGAAATGATCCAGCAAATTCTTCATGGCGGGGGAGTAGCTGCCGTTGTATTCCGGGGTCACCAGTATATAGGCGTCAGCGTTGAAGATCCTTTCTGCCAGCGGCTGAAAGGCAGCAGGCGCTTTATCCGGGCTTACCCAAACGGCTTGCACCGGCGGGATGTCCCAGTCCTTCATATCAATAATGTCAACTTCGTGCGATGTGTTTTGCAGTAAATGGTTCTGCAGGTGGAGTGCCACACGGCGGGTTACGCTGTTGGTCCTGGGGCTGCCGGAGATGATCTCTATTCTCATTTTTTTGATTTGTTACACAAAGGTACTAAATCAATGTTTAAACATCAAAATTTATTTCTTTCTGTTTTGTTAATGATATTTTTGCCTGTTTTGGGGCCGAAACGAGTAATTTCGGGCAGTTTCGCATCTTGAATCTCACGCAGAGGGCACAGAACACGCAGAGACTATTAATCAAACGTATTCTCTGCGTTCCAGGCGCTCTCTGCGTGAAATAATTTCAAACCGGGAGACTGTCTAATTTCGGAGCACTCTAAATCAACAACATGGTAAACAGGAGAAAGTTTATACAGGCATCCGCTTTTACGGGTATCGCAACAGCGCTGGGCAATAAACTTTGGGCCAACGGCCCCGGCCAGGGCATAAAGGGCAAACCCATTGTGATATCTACCTGGGCGCCGAATGTGAAGGCCAACGCGGCGGCATGGGAAATTTTGGGTAAGGGGGGCCGGGCGCTCGATGCAGTGGTGAAGGGCGTGCAGGTGCCCGAAGCCGATCCAACGGATAACAGCGTGGGTTATGGCGGATTGCCCGACCGCGATGGTAAAGTAACACTTGACAGTTGTGTGATGGATGAAAAAGGTAATTGCGGATCCGTGATGGCGATCGAGCATATCATGCATCCAGTGCTGGTGGCAAAACTGGTGATGGAAAAAACGCCGCATGTGCAACTGGTGGGTGACGGCGCCTTACAATTTGCGCTGGAACAGGGATTCAAAAAAGAGAACCTGCTGACAGAAGCCAGTGAAAAAGCCTGGAAGGAATGGCTGAAAAGATCGGAATACGATCCGATGCGTTCTGTAAAAGAACTGGAAAAGAAAATGGAGAAAGAAAAAAAGGATGATTACCCATGGCCTGTCGCTTTATTGAACCATGATACCATCGGCATGGTTGCCATGGATACCAATGGCAACCTCGGCGGGGCCTGTACCACCAGTGGCATGGCTTTCAAGATGCACGGAAGGGTGGGAGATTCACCGATCATCGGGGCAGGATTGTTTGTTGACAACGAAGTAGGTGCTGCTTCTGCTACCGGAGTGGGGGAAGAAGTAGTCAAGATATGCGGGGCCCATACCATCATAGAAGCCATGCGCCGAGGGTTAACACCCGAAGCAGCCTGCAAGGAAGCCATCCGGCGGATCGTAAAGAATAATGGTGCAAAAGCAAAAGATGTGCAAGTGGGTTTCCTGGCCATCAATAATAAAGGGCAGCACGGGGGTTTCGCGGTGCAGATGATCTTTAATTATGTTGTTAAGACAAAGGTTGGAACGTATGTGGTGTTTGTGAAAAGCTGGTTTTAGTAATAGTTAGGAGTTAATAGTTAGGAGTTAGGAGTC
>CAZEZE010000260.1:0-1698 GCA_964516445.1 uncultured Chitinophaga sp.
AAAAATATTGACCCCCACGCTGAAATTGCTGGAATAGACGAAAGCGCCGTTCTTCGTTTCGCATTTTTTTTTCATTTCCTCCAGGCGGTCCGTCCAGCCCGTGGAACCGCAAACCAGGGGGATGCCCCATTCTAGACAGCGGTCGACGTTTTGAAAAGCGCTGTGCGGGCCGGTGAATTCGATGGCCACGTCGGCGCGGGACAGGTTTTCGCGGGTAAACTCATGCAGGTTGGGCTGGTCGATGGTCAGCACGATCTCATGTCCGCGGTGCCGGGCGATCTCTTCGATGGCTTTGCCCATTTTGCCGTAACCGATTAAGGCGAGTTTCATGGCGGTGGATTTAAAAGACCGGTAAGTAATGTATTGAACAGGTGATTATGCCCGCAAATGTAAACATAATCGTCAGGGCCTCCGCCCGTACCAGTACTGATTTTCGGGAGGGAGGGGAGCGCCTGCTGCGTACAGGACCAATTCTTTTCTTGTCAATAGTAACAGGAATCAGCAGCCTGAAGAACCAGCCGGTGATTGTGTAGAAAAAACATAATATACTTTGTACCTGCAACAAAAAATTTCAGCCCTCGTAAATTTACGATAGGCCTGAAAAAAATATTTTTGGAAACCACTTGGTTATGTTGTTTCTTATAGTAGATTTACTTGACTTTTGAAATAAGCCCTCAAAAGTTTTCGAAGCACCATCCTCCAAATCCTCTGCATTCCGCCTTTTATTTTCTGTTCCATGATGGGATCTTCTCCTTCTGAAAACAAACCGGAATTCTGGTTATAGCAATTCTTTTCTATTGTATTTGTTATATCGGTTTGTATTGTCCAAAACGAAAAACTTTTTTATGAGAACCATTACGAGCCTTTGTCCTATCCGGACGAATCGAACATTCTTCGGTTTTGCGGTTAATGAAATGAAAAGCAAATTCAGGAAAGCATGGATTTTGCTTTTTTTGTTTTTGGGAATTCGTCCGGTGTCGGATGCTCAGAATTCCTGTTTGGTAGCGGGTGCACCAGGTGGTGGTCCTCCTTATCCAACGGCGGTAATTGAAGCCTGTGCCAATGGTTCAAATCTCTTCTACCAGGCAATTCCGTCGGTGCCCAGTACTTATAGCTGGACACTTATACTAAATACATCCGGGGCATCCATTGTAGGTTCAACCACCAGCCAAACGGTTGAGGTCAGCCCCGGTAGTTCGGCAGGTTCCTTTTTCCTTTTATGTACGGTTACTCAGATTGACCCCCCTAATTCAATGAATCAATGCGGGGTTTCAGTTGCGGTCTATAAGCCACAGGTGACCGGGATTCCTGCAACAAGATGCGGGGCCGGATCAGTAACACTGGGTTCAACCGGGTGTACGGGTACGGTAAAATGGTATGATTCACCGGTGGGGGGGTTATTACTTTTTACAGGTACTTCATTTACTACTCCTTCCATATCCACTACAACTTCTTACTGGGTTTCCTGTACCATTACAACACCATTTCAGGGTTATACATGTGAAAGCCCCCGGGTGGAAGTTATTGCTTATATTAATAACATAGATCCGGGTTCCATTTCAGGCGATCAAACATTATGCAGTCCATTCGATCCGGCAGCCTTCACCAATTCAGTTTCCGGAACCGGTACCGGTGTCATCACCTACCAGTGGCAGAGCAGCACGACCAGTTGTGCTGCCGGTTTCACTGACATCGTGG
>CAZEZE010000260.1:1798-4432 GCA_964516445.1 uncultured Chitinophaga sp.
GGGTGGCAATCTCTACATTAAACGGAGTGCCCTGTTCGGCAAACAGTAATTGTGTTACGGTTGATATTTCATTATGCGGTGCATTGGGCGACTTTGTCTGGAGAGACCTCGACGGCGACGGCATCCAGGATGCAGGTGAACCCGGTATCGGAGGTGTGAAAGTCGAATTGTACTCCGATAATAGTGGAGTTCCCGGTAGTCTCCTCGATACAAAATTCACGAATGGTTCGGGTAATTACCTCTTCACGGGTCTTCCTGCCGGAACCTATTGCATTAAATTCTATAACCCGGGTGGCGGACTGGGTCCTTCCCCGGCCAACCAGGGCGGCGATGATACGAAGGACAGTGACCCGAACGGAACGACTGTTTGCGGTATCGTCTTACCGGCAGGAGTTACGGATCTCACCTGGGATGCGGGCTTTACCTCACCCCCCGAGATCTGTTACGAAAGCTGCACCGGCAACCCGAATGTATGGGCCACGCAGACCGTGACGGATAATGGTAACGGTACCACGACCATCCGCACCACATTTGCCAAAACATTTGTGGATAACACTTATGGCACCAACGCCATCGGCTGGCCCAACGGGCATACGTTCAACAACCTGGTGGGCTCCGACCACCTGCAACTGGCATTGTATGACGGCAACGGGGTGAAGAAAATGGAATTCAAGATCGATTATATCACGGCTGGTGTGGCACCGGGTGGTTCCGCACCTTCCGGATACGATTGTCTTGGCGTTACGGGTGGGGAAGGCCAGATGATCGTGGGAAGCGCTTCGGATGTGGTCAGCGCCACGACTTCGCTGGACCAGGACCTGAACTTCGCTAATGGAGGTTCCTACAATTCCGGTTACCTGGTCAACTCACCCTTAACAAATAATAATTATGATGTCAATGGTGGCAATACCGGCTGGGATTATAATGTCTGGTATGAAGTAACGGTTAATAACAGCGCCTTTGGTGCCGCCGGCTTCGGAAGCCCGCTTATCACCAACGTACATGCGAGCCCGAGCAAGACCGGTAACAACACCGAATGCGTACAGCCCTGCCAGCCCCTGTCGGTAACCGCCAGCGGCAATAACGGCCTCTGCGGAACCACCTGCCAGGGATCGGCTACGGCAAATCCCCTCCACGGGAAACAGCCCTACAGTTATAACTGGAACGGACCCGGCGTGGTGAATGCGACGACCCAGACGATCACCGGACTTTGCGCCGGCACCTATGTGGTCATCGTTACCGACGCGAACGGCACAACGGCTACCGCCAGTGTTACCCTCCAGACTCCTCCTCCCGGCCCTTGCAGCATCTGCTATGAAAGCTGTACCGGCAACCCGGCTGTGGGAGCATCGCAAACAGTAACAGACAACGGAAATGGCACGGTGACCATCCGCACCACATTTGCCAAAACATTTGTGGATAATACCTATGGCACCAATGCCATCGGATGGCCCAACGGACATACGTTCAACAACCTGGTGGGTTCCGATCACCTGCAGCTGGCCCTCTATGATGCGGCCAATGTAAAGAGGATGGAATTCAAGATCGATTATATCACCGCAGGAACGGCTCCTTCCGGTTATAAAACACTCGGTGTCTCCGGAGGCGAAGGACAGATGATCCTGGGTAGCGCAGGCGATCTTTCCAATTTCATGACTTCTCTCGATTATAACCTGAATACGCTGGGATGTGTATACCTGACCAATTCACCGGCGACGGATGCTAATTACACACCGAACGGAGCCTGTCCGAACTGGATCTTTGATGTGTGGTATGAGGTCACTGTCAATAAGAGTGCCTTTGGCCCTGCCGGATTCGGTTACCCGCGGATTGCTTCGGTGCATGCCAGCCCGAGCAAGACCGGTAACAATACCGAATGCGTGCAGCTCTGCCAGCCGCTGGATGTAAGCGCTACCGGATGGAACGGTCCCTGCGGCAGTACCTGCCAGGGCACGATCGATGTAACGCCCCTGCACGGCCAGCCTCCGTTTACGTACAGCTGGTCCGACGGACCGGTTACCACGCAGGACAGAACGGGTCTCTGCGCCGGAACCTATACCGTAACGGTTACGGATGCCATCGGAGCAATCAAAACGGCAACAGTAACCATCGGTGCCTCTGCAGCCTGTATCACGGAACAATGCTTCCAGAGCCCGAACAAGCCCAACCAGGCTTATGCCAAATCGACAATGACCTATGGACCGGGTACGGTCACCATCCGCACCACGCTGGCGAAAGCTTTTGTGGATAATACCTATGGCACCAGTGCCATCGGATGGCCGACACCTCCGGGACATAAATTCAATGACCTGAAGGATAAGCAAAAACTGCAGATTGCGCTTTTCGACGGATTAGGTGTAAAGAAAATGGAATTCAAGATCGATTACCTGAGCCCGGGTGCCGCACCTTCCGGTTATAAAACACTGGGTGTTTCCGGCGGACAGGGTGGTATGATCACGGGTAATCCTGCCGATCTTTCCAATTTCATGACATCCCTCGACCGGAACTTCAATACGTTCGGATATGTGCTGACGACCAATTCGCCGGTAACCAATAACAGCTATGCACCGAATGGGACGTACCCGAACTGGATCTATGAAGTCTGGTTTGAGTTTACCGTCAACCTCAGCGCCT
>CAZEZE010000261.1:0-4429 GCA_964516445.1 uncultured Chitinophaga sp.
ATTACTATTTGCAGGACCAGATGCGCAATATGCATATCGTTGACGAAGAGCTGCTTTTCCATATTGATGAAAAGAACAACTCCGTAGAGCTAACGGATAAGGGTCTTGCCATGATCACCAGGACGGGTGAAGACCCTGATTTCTTTGTGCTGCCTGATATTGGTGTGAAACTGGCCGAGATCGAAAAAAGCGCGACGTCCGCCGAGGAGAAACTCCAGCAAAAGGAAGTCATCTTAAATGATTATGCTCAAAAAGCTGACCGGATCCATACCGTACAGCAATTACTGAAGGCCTATACCCTTTTTGACAAAGATGTGGAGTACGTGGTAATGGACGGGGCCATCAAGATCGTGGACGAACAGACCGGCCGTATCCTTGACGGGCGCCGTTATTCCGACGGGCTGCACCAGGCGATCGAAGCCAAGGAAAATGTAAAGATCGAAGCTGCTACGCAGACCTATGCCACTGTTACCCTGCAGAACTATTTCCGGATGTACCATAAACTGGCCGGTATGACGGGTACCGCCGAAACGGAAGCAGCGGAATTGTGGAGCATTTATAAACTGGATGTGGTTACCATTCCCACGAACATCCCGATGATCAGGATCGACAAACAGGACCTGGTCTACAAAACAAAAAGGGAAAAATATAAGGCGGTCATTGATGAGATCGAAGCGCTGAGTAAAGCCGGAAGACCCTGCCTGGTAGGTACCACCTCGGTAGAGGTCAGTGAATTGCTTGGCAGGATGCTGCAGCAGAAAAAGATCCCGCATAATGTACTGAACGCGAAACAGCACGCCAAGGAAGCCGTGATCGTGGCCGAGGCGGGTTTACCGGGCGCTGTTACCATTGCCACCAATATGGCCGGCCGTGGTACGGATATCAAACTCGGGCCCGGGGTGAAAGATGCCGGCGGACTTGCCATTATCGGCACGGAAAGACATGAGAGCCGTCGTGTGGATCGCCAGTTAAGGGGCCGTGCAGGCCGCCAGGGCGACCCGGGAACTTCGCAGTTCTATGTTTCGCTGGAAGATGACCTGATGAGGATGTTCGGAAGCGAACGAATTGCGGGACTGATGGATAAACTGGGTTATAAGGAAGGTGATGTGATACAGCACAGCATGATCAGCAACAGTATCCAACGGGCACAGCGTAAGGTGGAAGAAAACAATTTTGGGATACGAAAGCGATTGCTGGAATATGATGACGTAATGAACAAGCAGCGGAATGCTGTTTATGACAAACGTAACCATGCCCTGTTCGGAGAGCGCCTGGCCCTGGATATTGATACTTCTTTTTCAACGGTTGCGGAAGGACTGATTGATTCCTTCCGGGAGCAGGGAGATTATGAAGGCTTTAAAATGGCCTGCATCGTCAACTTCGGCCTGGATACGGCGATCAGCGAAGAAGATTTTTCAAGAAGCGATGCCAACACCCTGGTTGACCGGCTGTACGCGGAAGCCACTGAAAAATATACGCACCACAAGGAAGACCTGCAAAAGCAGGCAATCCCGGTTTTCAGGAATATCCGTCTCACCCAGGGCAGCCATATTGAAAATGTGGTGGTACCTTTTACCGATGGCCGCAAGGGGCTGAATGTGCTGGCCAACCTGGATAAAACCATCAGCGGGGGCGGAACTGAACTTACCAATGCGCTGGAAAAGACCATCACCCTTGCCGTTATCGATGATGCCTGGAAAGAGCACCTCCGGTCCATGGATGATCTTAAGCAAAGTGTACAGACCGCCTACCTGGAACAAAAAGACCCGCTGGTGATCTATAAAGTGGAAGCGTATAATCTTTTCCGCAATATGAGTGCAGAAGTGAACAAGGACATCGTTTCCTTCCTGAGCCATTCATCCATTCCCATCCAGCAGGAGAATGCACCGCTGAAAGAAGGCCGCCAGCAAAAGACGGATATGAGTAAAATGCGGGCCAACAAAGATGAGGTGGACGCCACCGGGGATGATTACGCGGCCAATGAAAAGGACAAACTGGTTCCGGTCAGCGTTGGACCCAAGATCGGCAGAAATGATCCCTGCCCCTGCGGTTCAGGAAAGAAGTACAAGCACTGCCACGGGAAAGAAAGCTAAATAATACTTTCCTCTAACCCTTTACGGTATGCCGTGTATAATCTACTGATCCACTGTATCAGGCACGTAGGAATCCTTCGTAAATCAACATCCGGGCGTCGTAGATACCTGTGGGTAAATGATGCGTAAAAACGATATGTAATTCCGGAAAAAAGCTCTACGTTTGCCACCCTGATTGTTAAACCAAAAAAAATCATCAAACATGAAAAAAGTATTTGCTGTATTGGCGCTTGCCGGTGTAATGGCATCCTGCAACAACAAAAAGAAGGATGAACCCAAACCCGAAGGCGACACTACGACTACAACGACCACGGTAGAACCCACTACGACTACAACGACCACGACCACTACAACCGGTGTTCCGACCTTTTCTGATCCGGAAGTTCAGAAATTCGCCAATGACTACGCGGCTTTCATCGCAGAATATAAAGCCGGTATGAGCGATCCTGCCAAGCTGGCCGATCTTTCTACCAAGCTGCAGGACTGGTCTAAGAGATCAACTGATATTGGTATGAAACTGGCTGCGAAACCCGAAGAGGCCCAGGCATGGGCTAACTGGGTAATGGAAATTACCAAGGACATGATGCCCGGTACCACAAAATAAAATCAACCTGATTTTTATAAAAATCCCTTCCTCAGCAATGCGGGAGGGATTTTATTTTATCTTAGGATGGTCTAAGACCACCCGGATATGTTAAAAGCAACCAAACAAAAAGTACACGGCCTGCTTCACCCTGAGATAGTGGGCGAGAAACACTGGGACAAGATCATCAATATCTTTATCATCGTTCTCATCATCCTGAATGTGATAGCGGTGATGCTGGAAACCGTTCCCTCCCTTCATGATGATCCCTATGAAAAGGAATTCTTCCGCTATTTTGACCTGGTATCCGTTATCATTTTTACGGTAGAATATGTGTTACGTGTCTGGAGCAGCAACCATGAGATAAAATACAAACACAGCTTTTGGGGCCGCCTGAAATACATGGCATCGCCGGGTGCCATCATCGACCTGCTGGCAATCTTACCTTTTTACCTGCACACTATTATCGGACTTGATCTTCGGGTGCTCCGGATGCTCCGCCTTCTCCGTTTTCTCAGGCTTTTCCGGCTTACGGCTTATATGAAGTCTGCCCAGATCATTGTGAACGTTTTCAGGAAAAGGATCAATGAGCTCATGCTTAGCCTTGTACTGGTTATCTTCCTGATCATTTTCGCCTCCTGCGTAATGTATTTTGCGGAGATCCGGAATCCTGAAAATGCCCTGAAATTCACCAGTATTCCCGCCACGATCTGGTGGTCGGTGGTGACGCTGACAACGACGGGCTACGGGGATATGTACCCGATGACTACGCTCGGGAAGACCATGGCAGGTATCATTATGCTGACCGGGGTCGCTTTCTTTGCCTTGCCGGCAGGTATTATCACGGCTGGTTTCCTGGAAGAGTTCAGGGCGAACAGGATCAAGAGTACGCACCGCTGTCCCAATTGCGGGGAGCTGATCGAATTTGACAATGATTCGCACAAACACGAGAGCTCATAAAAAAGCCGGATGGAAATTCCACCCGGCCGGTGATTTAGTTTTCCCGTATTAAAACCCTTTCTTCGGTTTCAGTTCATATTTCTGCTCGTACCTGTCGTTCAGCTGCTTTTGCTTGTCATCCAGGTTAATTTTGCTTCCCCTGATAAATGCATCCGTAACATTGCTGGTACTCATATCAAGTATATCCCCGGAACTGATGATAATATTCGCTTCTTTTCCCACTTCAATACTTCCCGTTTTATCAGCAACACCCGTGATTTTTGCAACGTTAAGGGTTATTGCAGCCAGGGCCTCTTCTTTTGTCAAACCATAGGTGGCAGCCGTACCGGCATTAAAAGGAAGGTTCCGTCCGCGGGTTTGCTGGTCATCATCTGAGATCGCAAACAGCACCCCGGCTTTTTGCAGGATGGCCGCCGTTTTGTAAGGCTGGTCCACGTCATCGCCCGTTGTTGTGGGAAGGCTGTGCATTTGCTGGAGGATCACCGCCACATTATGTTGTTTCAGGAGGTCGGGGATCTGCCAGCTTTCACTGGCCCCTACGATCACCATGTCGAAACCGAATTCCTTCACAAAGTCAAGCGCTACCAGCATTTGCTTAACCGTGTTGGCGTGAACATAGAACTTTTGTTTCTTGGAAAAGAGGTTCTTCACCGCTTCGTATTTCAGGTTTGTTTCCTCTTTGGCAGTATTTCCGTTATATGCTTTGGCCTCCCGGAAAAATCCCTTTAACTCTTCGATCTTTTCAAGCCCCTCTTTAACCGGATCCGTTTGCGTTGCACTCGGACCTCCGGGC
>CAZEZE010000262.1:0-4422 GCA_964516445.1 uncultured Chitinophaga sp.
ATTTATAGTTTGTGCTTCATTGTTTTTTTACCTTGTGCGCATGTACCGGTTCATACCCGTATTGCTGTTCCTTATTTCTTGCCAGGGCCCCCGGAAAATGCACTGGCCCGGTCGACATTCAGGTCTTACCGGCAGCGCTTTCTATAAAGCCGCGGCGGTCATGCAGTGGGCAGAAAGGGATTCTTTTGTTGTTCACGAAGCCCTCGCGGGAAATATTCCCGGCTTTCTCCGGCGTTTTACCGCGGTGCATGTTTCCGTCACCGACAGTTCAGCAGGTAAGCAGGTTAAGGCCACCTATTATGTTTCCCCGGATTATTTGTCCATTGGCACCGATGATGACTGGGCCAGGGTAAATATCACACCGATGGCGGCACAAAGGATCGCCGACAGCCTGGAGTGTTTTTTACCGACAAGAAAAATTGTGGATGACATTTATGCAACTGCGAAAGTGAAACCGGAACCGGTACCGATGTACGCCTACCGCGACAGTACACCCACCATGTGGCAGCATCACCTGATCATTGAAGGACAGCGAAAAGGGAGGAAGGGACTGATCGCCGGTATCAAAAAGGATGTGGTGATCAGCGGGCTGGTTCCGCGCAGTAACAAAACAGACCGGGTGGCCATTTACGGATGGCACCGGCCCGGCGGCAGGCCCATTCAGCCATTGTATACCGGGCATGTAAACTGGTGGGTGGATTACAGCCAGGGCATTCGTCTTGTGTACAGGAGAATAAAAGTGGAGGGCCGGTGGATGGACTATGCGGATGTGCTGAAACATCCCCTTTACCGTAAACTGATCTGTGACGAGGAGTTCTGTGATTTCTTCCGTTATTCTTACTGATCGCGTTATCCCCGCAAGCACGGATTTTATTAACAGAATTTGCGCTGATTTATACCTTTGCTGCGTTTATCTTGCGAATGATTTATACCCGGCCTGTTTCCTGTAACTAAAAATAACTGTCTGTTAAACAGAATCGCATACCTGCTTCTTGCCGCATTGACCATTCCCAGTCTCAATGTAAACGCGCAGGAACCAACTCCCGGGAATATCGGCAACCGTTTGCAGCAGCGGATCGGCAGCGCCCGGCGTTCCATCGGTGTTACCGGACCCGCGGACAGTCTTCGCCGCCGCGATAAGAACGAAGACTCCATTACCATCAGTTTTCGCTATCTCGATTCCACCCGTAATTATTACCTCGATTCATCCGTGAGTGATTTCACACGCCGCTACCCTGTGCCTGCCACCCATATTTTTCTCGGCAACACCGGTACAGCATCCCGTTCCCTTTTATTTTCCCCGGTGATGACTGCCGGCTTTGATCCCGGGTTCCACGCTTTTGATGTGTACAAATGGAAACTGGAAAAAGTACGTTTCTTCAATACCACCCGTCCTTATTCCGAACTCAATTATTTTCTCGGGAGCCGGGTGGAGCAGATCATTGAAGTGATGCATACACAGAATATCAAGCCCTCCTGGAATTTTGCCTTCCAGTACCGGCTGATCAATTCTCCCGGTTTTTTTCAGAACCAGCGCACCAATCATAACAATTACCTCTTTACTTCCAGGTTCCAGTCGAAGAACCTGCGTTACAATAATTACCTGGTACTGCTGGGCAACAAGATGCTGGCCTCCGAGAACGGCGGCATCATTGATACCACCGATATCCTCAATGATCCCATCTACAAGGAGCGGTACAATATCAATACGTACCTCGGCGGGGTCAATCCTTTCTCTTCCGATTTTTTCGGGAGTAAGGTCAATACCGGGAACAAGTACAATGAATTCACCGTATTGCTGCGCCAGCAGTATGATATGGGCCGGAAAGATTCCATTGTAACCGATTCTACGATCATTCCCCTTTTTTACCCGCGGCTGCGTTTTGAGCATACAGTACAATTCGACAAGAACAAATATGTGTACATGGACTACGCAGGGGATTCAGTGTATTATGAAAAGAACTATGACACCAGCCTGCGAAAACCCATTGACAGTCTGCTGCTCATAGAGCGGTGGCGAATACTCAGCAATGACTTTTCCGTCTACCAGTTCCCGGATGCCAAAAATCTTCAGCAGTTCATCCGGCTGGGACTGACCATTCAGAATATCCAGGGGGAGTTGTCTTCAGGACAAACAACTTTTTTCAATACCATCGGTCATGCCGAGTACCGTAACCGTTCCCGTAACCTGCAGTGGGATATTGAGGCCAACGGGAAATTATTCTTCACCGGCTTTAATGCCGGGGATTATGAAGCGCATATCAGCCTGCAACGGTTACTGGGTAAAAAGCTGGGGTACCTGCAACTGGGATTTGAGAATACCAGCCGCAAACCCTCTTTCCTGTTTGACAGCCGCAGCAGTTTTTACCTGGTGAAAGGAGCGACCGATATCAATAAAGAAAACAATACCCATCTTTTCGCCTCTTATTTTTTACCCTCCTTTCGCTTCCGGCTGACAGGTCATTATTACCTGGCTACCAATTATACCTATTTCACCAACTTCTATGAGGTGAACCAGGAAGGAAACCTTTTCAACCTTTTGCAGATAGCATTGCACAAAACGATCAAACTTGGAAAGCGATGGAACTGGCATGCCGATATCTGGTTCCAGCAACGGGTAGGGAATGCCCCGGTTAATGTGCCGGTGCTTTATACCCGGCACCGTATCGGGTATGAGGGCAACCTCGGATTCAAGAACCTGGATATATCCATGGGAACCGAGATCCGTTACCGGTCGGCTTATAAAGCGGATAATTATTCCCCGGCGCTGGGACAGTTCTTTTACCAGGACAGTACCACGATCCGGAATGCAATGCCCGATATTTCGGCCTATGTGCATTTCCGGATCCGCCCCTTTAAAGCCTTTATCAGGGCGGAAAACCTGAATACTGCCAAAAAACTCCGCGACGGAGGTTTCGGGTTTACCAATAACAACCTGGTGGCCACGGGTTACGCCCTTCCGGGTCTGCAATTCAGGCTGGGGGTGTACTGGAGTTTTGTTAATTGATCCTCAAAATGTTAGAACTGACCAGGATCAATATTATTTTTCATGGATTATAGTATCTTTGTTATCCTGCAGATGAAAAAACCCATCGCTGCCATATTGATCATCCTGTATCTTGCCGCAACCAGCGGCATCGTGATCAATTCACATTACTGCATGAAAAGGCTGGTGTCGGTGAATCTTTTTGAGACAAAGGCAAAAGTCTGTGGTCTCTGCGGGATGGACATGCACGATAACAACGGTTGCTGTCATGACGAAGTGAAAGTGCTGAAACTGGTGCAGGACCAGGTCAATAACCCGGTCGTTTCTTTCGAATTACCTTCGCTTGAGGCAATACCTGCAGATCATTCAGATTTTATTGTTACTTCAGCCGGCACGAACAGTGTGCAGCGACATTTTCAAAATCATTCCCCACCTTTACTTTCCGCGCAGGATACCTACCTGCTGAATAGCGTTTTCCGGATCTGATATCCCTACATCCTTGCTTTGATGGACCGGTAAGTTGCCGGTGCATTATCCTGTATAATCTTATTTTTCTTAAATTACTATCTCCAAAAACTTTTTATAATGAAAACGTTCAAAATATTCTCCATCGCCGCCTTGTTAATGATCTTTTCCGGTAGCGCCATTGCGCAGGATAAAGTGGAAACCTTTAAAGTTTCCGGGAATTGCGGCATGTGCAAGACCAAGATCGAAAAAGCCGCCAAAGAGGCCGGCGCTAAAGAAGCCAGCTGGAATGCCGACACCAAGCAACTCACGGTGTATTACAAGAGCAAATCCACGAATGCTGCCAAAATCCAGCAAAAAATAGCCGAAGTGGGTTATGATAATGTAGGGTTCAAAGCCACAAACGAAGCCTACGACAAACTTCACGGCTGCTGCAAATACGACAGGGAAACCTCCATCGCAACGGTAAACGCCGATGAAAAAATGGATTGCTGCAAGGATGGCAAATGCACCATGGCCGGGCACGATGGTAAGGATTGCTGTAAGAAAGGCGACGGTGAAGCCAAATGCAGCATGGCCGGACATGACGGCAAAGACTGCTGCAGTAAAAAAGGCGATGCCAAAATGGATTGCTGCAAGGACGGCAAATGCAGCAAGGAAGGCCACGACGGCAAAGACTGCTGCAAAAAATCGGATAAATAACCCCGTCAATCATACAGGTTATGAAAAGACTATTGTTACTGGCAGTGGTATTTATTTCCGCGACCGTTACACAGGCTCAATTTTCGAAAGCAACGCTTCAGGCAACCGGTCTCACCTGCGCCATGTGCAGTAATGCCATCAATAAGGCATTGCTGAAAGTGCCCGCGGTGGAAACGGTGGTTTCGGATATTAAGAATTCCTCATTCAACATCGTTTTCAAGCCAGGCAGCCAGGTTAATATCGACGCACTGAAAGAAGCGGTCGAGGAT
>CAZEZE010000263.1:0-4414 GCA_964516445.1 uncultured Chitinophaga sp.
GGTCATTTTATTTTAGCCGCAACAGGTCTCTGCGAAGAATATAACCCTGCGTACTAACTGAATTGCTGTTCTCAAAACTGACCTCGAGAAAAAATTTTTAAGTTGCCGGATCCCGGTTACAATATTTCCTTTTACCAGGTAGGCTTTCCGTGGTTTGCTCCCCAATTCCGGGTTATCAAAGAACCAGGTTTTCGCCACATTAACTTTCCAGCGGCTGTCTTCGTAAGCCGGTTCACTGCTGAAACTGCTGACAGGAATAATACCTAACTCTGATTCCGTGATCGTGGTCTCCCTGATTTTCATTTCCGGGTCGTTCGCATTGAATCCGCCCCTGCTTTCACGTACCAGCACCCAGTTGTTAAGGGCCGCTCGCCATGTGAAATCATACTGGTAAGTCCAGCGCCAGGCGCTTCCACCGTAGAAATAGAAACTGAAACCATTATTGCTGATATCGGTTTGCTGGTAGGGGTCACCAAAAATACCACCACAGCGGCGGCAGAGGATGGCCTTGTCATTTCTCAGCACCTGTTTCAGCTAACCTGAGGACCGCCGTAGCAGCAGGAGCAGGGGCCTTGGATAATCTTCTTCCTGCAATGTATCCTCTCCAGCCCTTTTCAGGATCAGGATAACGTCCGGTATTTTATCTCCATTCAGGTCGCCATTGATAAGATCAAGTACCTCGTGCCCCGGAATAAGAAAGGGTTCCAGTTCTGCCGGCGGGATATTCTCCTGCGCTGATACAATGTTACACAACAGCAGGGCCAATGCGGTTGCGCGGAAACGATTTATTTTGTTCATGCGTGAAAATATTATATCCGCTTTTGCGGGCGTTTAGTGAAGTAAGATAATTTAGTTTGAGTATTTTTGAATCCTTGCACTACACTCCATGGACCAACTCATTTTTACAGAAGAATTTTGCCAGCCGGAAAACCTGCATCCTTTTACCCTTACCCGGCAGATACAGGACATCCGGGTAGGGATACTGACCATCCGCGAGAAATGGGAGCTCATGCTTGGCCTGCCTTCTTTTGATAAAAAGGAGGATGATTATAAGGACCTGGAACGATCCGTGAATATTGATGAGGCCATCGGCGAAGGCGTTTGTTTCATGATCCATGGAAATATTTTGCCAACCACAAAACTGGCCAGGGCGATACGGAAACTGAAGGACGGGGAATTCCTGGCCACACCTGCCGGCAACGGGATCGTTTACCGGATCACGAAAAATGATATTATCGACCGCTATAAAATAAAAGTGGGTCATGCGGTTACATTCAGGGAACCCCTGCAGTCCATCCAGTTTCCCTGGGATATCTTCCAGTTGAATGACAGTGCCATCCGGCAGGATTTTGAATTGCTGACAGCCGGGAGAAAATCGGAAAAGATCCCGAAATCGAACCGGGTGATCAAACCAGGACAGGTTTTTGTAGAGAAAGGGGCAAAACTGGAGCATTGTATCATCAATGCCGCTACGGGGCCGGTATATATCGGGAAAAAAGCGGAAGTTATGGAAGGGTGCGTCATCCGCGGTCCGCTGGCGCTGTGCGAGGGCAGTTGCCTGAAAATGGGAACAAAGGTTTATGGCGCGACCACCCTGGGCCCTTTTTGTGTAGGTGGTGGCGAGATCAAGAACACGGTTATGTTTGGGTACAGCAACAAGGCACATGATGGCTATCTTGGGGACTCCGTAATCGGGGAATGGTGCAACCTGGGGGCCGGCACAACCAATAGTAATCTCAAGAACAATGCCCGGGAAGTAAAGATCTGGACACCCGGCGGAGAGTTGGGTGCAGGTACAAAGTGCGGGGTGCTGATGGGTGATTATTCCCGTACTGCGGTCAATACCTCCATTAATACGGGTACCGTGATTGGCGTTTGCTGCAATGTTTTCGGACCGGGACTAACGCCAAGATATATTCCGAGTTTCAGTTGGGGCAGCGATGGTGTGCAGCGTTATGAATTGGAGAAAGCCCTTCAGGATATCAGCGAATGGAAAAAATTAAAGGGAGTGGATATGGGAGATGATGAGCAGAGTATTTTGAGGTATGTGTTTGATAAGTTTTGAGAGAGCCGTGAGTCGGGCTTGCCCGCCGTAGCTTTAGCGCAGGCGGGAGTCTTTTATAGAATGACATAACTATTTATAACATGAAAAAATTTGAATATAAGGTACTGGAGATATCTGCCACGGGTGGATTTTTCAGCGGGGGAGGGTTGGTGAACTTCCAGGCTGTAAGTGACAAGCTCAATGAACTGGGAAAGGAGGGATGGGAAGTGATCGGGAGTACCGATATCAACCGGAACTACGGCGACACAAGGGATGTGATGATCATTTTAAAGCGACCATTAAACGACACGGAATAAATATGAGAAAACAAATTGCCGCAGCCAACTGGAAGATGAACCTTACCTACCAGCAGGGAGAAAGACTACTGGATGAAATCCTGAGCGCGAATATTGACCTGAAGGATCACCAGCAGGTGATCTTTGCCGTACCGTTCCCTTACCTGCTGATGACCCGGAGTGAAGTGGAGACCGAATCCAATTACGAAGTAGGAGCCCAGAACTGTCATCATCAGAAAAACGGGGCTTTTACCGGTGAAGTGTCCGCGGAAATGCTGCATTCAATGAATATCAATTATTGCATCGTCGGTCACAGCGAAAGAAGGGAATACAATGCGGAGTCGAATACCCAGCTGTCGGGAAAACTGGACCGCTGCCTGGAAAATTTTATTACCCCGGTCTTCTGCTGCGGTGAGCCGCTGGCGGTCCGTGAATCCGGGGCGCAAAATGATTATGTGGCGGTGCAGTTGAAGGAATCCCTCTTTCGCCTTTCAGCAGAAAAAATCAAAACGATTATCATCGCCTACGAACCCATCTGGGCCATCGGCACCGGCAAAACTGCCAGCACAGAACAGGCGCAGGAAATGCACCGGCACCTCCGCTCCGTTATCGCCGCGCAATATGGAGAGGCAGTGGCAGATGAAATACCCATACTCTATGGAGGAAGTGTAAAAGCCGCTAATGCCAAAGAACTTTTCAGTTGCCCGGATGTGGATGGCGGACTGGTGGGCGGGGCATCGCTGGTGGCGGGGGATTTTGTGGAGATCATTAAAGCACTGAAGTGAGTCGGGAGTTCAGAGTCGGGAGTCAGGAGTCAGGAGTCAGGAGTCAGGAGTCGGGAGTCAGGAGTCGGGTAGTGTAATAATCCGCAATTATTAAATATTAATTTTTAATTGAACTCTGCTCCATTTCACATAGTGCTCCAGCGAAAGAACCAGGTGCTGCTTAGTTTCCTGAAATTAAGGGCGGTGATCAATGGCAGGGAGATCTACCCGCTTCAAAACAACAGGCCGGTAGTGATCCCGGTTGCTGAGAATAACCCCAGGATAGTTATCACGGACGGGTATCATATCACTAAACCGCTAAAACTTGTCTATACGGAATTGCATACATACTGTTTTAAAGTCGGATGTGCGATCAGTGACGGGCAACTGGCGGCGGGGTTCGCTGTACTGGCAGGACTCTACCTCGGGGGATTTTTAACCGGTTTACTGGTCATGAAAGTGCTGAGTTTTATTCCGCTGATCTACCTGTTGCTTTTTTATTACCTGAACCGTAAAGATTTTATACGTCTGGAACCGGTATTGAAATAATGTGAAAATGAGAAAATGTGGGAATGTGAAAACGAGAGGTCTCTATTAATAATATAGATTTTATTTAGTTGATGGGTTCAAAATTCTTCTCTGCGAGCTCTTTCCTGCGTAACAAATAACGGGAGACTCCGAGCAGCGAGAAAGAGCCAGGAAATCAATATTCAGTCTTCTCTTTCGGCTTCCCCTGAGTTAAGATTTTGCTGCCCGATGCAAGTACTTTATTTTGCAGTCAATGCCCCGAAAAAAAATACTCTGGCTTTGCAGCTGGTATCCCAATAAACTGGATCCTTTCAACGGTGATTTCATCCAGCGGCATGCTCACGCAGCTGCTCTGTATAATGACATACATGTTCTTCACCTGGCAGCCGGCAGTTCCGGAAATACGACGGGGAAAGTAGTAGCTTTTAAAAGCGGGGATGGACTCACGGAGCAGATCATTTATTATAAAAAAATACCGACAGCCTGGGGAAAGATCATGGCGCATTACCGCTGGCTATTCCTGTACCGGCAGGCACTCCGGAATTTTGTTGTGAAGAACGGGAGGCCGGACCTGGTGCATGTACAGGTGCCGGTAAAGGACGGGATCCTGGCACTCTGGTTCAGTAAAAGGTATAAAGTGCCTTACCTTGTCACCGAGCACTGGGGAATTTATAATGCGGTGGCGGAGGATAATTTTATGACAAGGAGTACAGCATTTCGTTACTATACCAGGAAGATAATTGAAAAGGCTTTGAAATTTATCAGTGTAAGCCGTTACCTTG
>CAZEZE010000264.1:0-4406 GCA_964516445.1 uncultured Chitinophaga sp.
CATGAAAACAGTGGAGTTCAAACCCGAATTTGTGCAATCGGAGGAAAATGTGCATCTGAATGGTGTGCTGGAAAAAGAGGAGAATTTCAAAAAACTGGAACACTGCCTCGGAACACTGACGGATAAGCAACGGGAAGCGATAAAGCTCTTTTACCTCGACGGGAAATGCTATAACGAGATAACGGAACTGACCGGGCAGGACTGGAACCAGGTACGGAGCCTGATACAGAACGGGAGGAGGAATTTGAAGACATGCATGGAGAGATCGGAGTTAGGAGTTAGGAGTTAGGAACCCGCTATTCGTAACTTATACTCATTTAGACTATGATTTTTAAATTTTTGAACTTTGTAAATAACGAATATTTTCTTCCCCTTTAGGGGGCAGGGGTATGACAACAAATAATAACATAAAACATTTCACCGCGGCGGATATTGAAAAATATCACAAGGGCCTGCTTTCTGCCAAAGAAAAGCATGACCTTGAGAAAGCGGCCCTGGATGATCCCTTCCTGGCGGATGCACTGGAAGGGTATGCTTTTGCAGGGACAAACGTCAGCGCCGACCTGGCCGATCTACAAAGGAGACTTGTTACCAGGACGGAATCCGGCAAATTAGTACCGATGAAAGGCGGTAGGAGTAACCTTTCCCCCCTTATGAGGGCTGCAGCCATAATTCTCATCCTTGCATCCGCTGGTTTATTGGTTTACCAGTTTGCATTCAATACGAAAGATAGCGGGCTGGCGGAAACGAAAACCACCCCATCAGCAAAAGAGGAAGTCAGGGCCGCCGGTAATGATACTGTGAAAAATATTCCTGCCGCTGCCGGGCAGGAAACTGACCTGGCCGTTGCCGGCAAAGGCGCTAAAGACAAGCCCGGCGAAACGGAAGGGCCTCCAACCGGTTTGACAGGTAAAGACGAATCAGAAACCAAAAACCTGAAAGATATTGCGGCTGAAAAAACGGAAGAAGCCGTTGCTGTTACCAGTGACATTAAATCCCTCCCTGCTGGCGAAGCTCCTGCAACAGGCGCCCCGGCGAAACCAGTTACCAGCACAACTGTTCCTTCCGGAGCTTCCGGAAAAGTTGCGGATAAGGAATTTGCCAGGGAAGAAACAATGACCAGGGCCGCGGTTGCTAAAAAGCAGGAAGCCGATAATGACCTCGCCAGGAGAAGGGCTGTACAGCAACCCGATGATTCCAAGAATAACAGGGACCTGGCCACCAACCGCCAGGCGGACGATCAGTATTACCGCAACCAGTCCATGAATACTTTCCGCGGGCGGGTTACCGATGCCTCCAATGTGGGTTTGCCCTTTGCCAATGTGACCAATATCCGGGATAATGTGGGAACCTATACGGATGCCAACGGGAATTTTGTTCTGACCTCCACAGATTCGGTGCTGAATGTACAGATCCGTTCACTCGGGTATGATAACAGTAATATACAGCTTAGAAATAATGCCACCGCCAATAAAGTGGTGATGCAGGAAGACAGAAGCAACCTCTCCGAAGTAGTGTTAAGCAACAAGAAACCCAATGCAGCCGCCCGTTCCAAAGACAGCAACCGGAAATTAATTGAACCGGAACCCGCGGATGGATGGGAGAAATACGACAGCTACCTGGCTAACAACCTGAATACACCGGACGAATTCAGGCAACAAAAGACCAATACCGGTAATTCTGTAGAGGTTTCATTTGAAGTGGATAAAACCGGCGAGCCCGTCAATATCCGTATTGAAAAATCACTCTGCTCCTCCTGCGATAAAGAAGCCATCCGGCTGATCAAAGACGGCCCGAAATGGAAGCGTAATACCGGTAAGAAGGGCCGGACGACTGTTACTATACAGTTCTGAGTTTTCAGTTTGCAGTCCTCAGTCCTCAGTCCTCAGTCCCTAGTCCATAGAAGGTCGTTTATTGTGTCGAGTATATTTTTTCTTTACCAGGTTTAGAATTGGATCGATCAAACTGAAACTCAGAGAAAAGGCGTTGGCCGAATTCAATAGGAAACTGACTCCTAACTCCTAACTCCGAACTCTTCCCTTACCTTTGCTTTCTCAAAAAACCAATTATGAAGAAAATACTATTATCTGCCTTTGCGGTCTGCAGCCTGCTGATCACAGAAGCACAACCACTGAACACTCCCCAGGCCAGTCCCACACAAACGGTAAAACAGAATTTCGGACTGTCCAGCATCGAATTATCCTATTCCCGCCCGGGTATCAAGGGCCGAAAGGTCTTTGGCGACCTGGTGCCTTATGGAAAAGTATGGCGGACCGGCGCCAATAATGCCACGATCCTGACATTTGCTGACGAAGTAACGATCGGCGGCACCAAGATCCCTGCCGGTAAATATGGCCTGCTCACTATTCCCGAAGCCACAGAATGGACGATCATCATCAGTAAGCAAACTGATGTAACAAGCCCGGATGCTTACAAACAGGACCAGGATATGGTAAGGGTGAAGGTCAGCCCTGCGGAAATGCCTTTCTCGATCGAGACCTTTACGATCATGTTCAATGAAATGACCAGCAATAGCTGCAATCTTGGGATCATGTGGGACAAAACTTATGTGGCCCTGCCCATCAGCACGGATGTTGATACAAAGGTGATGAAGGCGATCGACAATATCATGAACAAGGATAACAAGCCTTATTACAATGCTGCATCTTATTATTACGACAATGGGAAGGACCTGAACCTGGCACTTGGCTGGATCAACAAAGCCACGGAGGCTTCACCCAATGCCCAGCCCTGGGTGCATACCCTGAAAACCAGGATCCTCGCGAAATTGGGTAAAAAAGAAGAGGCACTGGCCGCTGCCAAAAATGCGATCCGCATTGCCACCGAGACCAAATACCCTGAATTTGTAAAACAGAACGAGGATATCGTCAAGTCATTGAAATAAACGATCCGGAAGATCCCTGAAACCCTGCTTTCCCCGGCATTAACGGGAAGCAGGGTTTTCTTTTTTCCTGAACATGGGCTGCAACAGCACGCTGAAGAAAATAACGCCTAAGGCCCCGATCGGGTTTAGCCAGAGGAAACCCATCTTAAATATTTTCGCCTTTGTTAATATAAAGACGGTCAGCACGAGCAGTTCCGCCAGTACAGCCGCCCAGAACACTACATGACCGTTCCTGATCTTTTGTATAAAGAAAGCCACCAGGAAAACTCCCAGTATTACCCCATAGAACAACGAGCCCAGCACATTGACCGCCTCGATCAGACTGTTGCCAATATTATATGTGAACATGGCCACGATGATGCAGAAAATGCCCCATGCCAGTGTGTACCATTTGGAAAGCTGGTATTCATCCTCCCCTGTTTCTTTTTTACGGGTGAACCGTTTATGAAAATCCACCATCGAGGAGGAGGCAAGGGAATTGATCGCGGCGGCGATACTGCCCCAGGATGCCAGGAAGATAATGGCGATCAGCAACCCGACCAGACCCACCGGCAGGTTATCGACCACAAAACGAAGGAATATATAATTTGTATCGTTACCATCACCGCCCACGGCCTTGGAATTGAGCCATGTTTTAACTTTTCCCCGAAGGGTATCAGAACGATTTTGCAGGCGCATGAGTTCGCTCATCGATACCGCTGCGGTTACATCATCCCTGTTGTCAGAAGCCGCGGAATAAGCAATGACCATCTTTTCCTTTTGAACCGCAATTGCATCATATTGCTGACTTACCAGTAAAAAAGAATCCTTGTAAACAGATTGCTCCAGCTTATTTACCTGTATATCATTAAAAAATATAGGCGCTTTATTAAACAGGTAAAATGTAAAGACCAGCGCTCCGATCAGTAAAATGGCGAACTGCATCGGCACTTTCACGAGACCGTTCATCAGCAGGCCCATACGGCTTTCCCGCAGGGATTTAGCCGTAAGATACCTCCCCACCTGGCTTTGGTCCGTTCCAAAATAAGAAAGCGCCAGGAAAAAACCGCCGATCACCCCGCTCAGCAGGTTGTACTGGTCACTCCAGTTGAATTTACCGTTCTCATACCCTGTGGTAATGACATTCAGCTTTCCCATTTTCCCGCTCACTTCGAGGGCATCAGTGAAACTCACGTTTGCCGGCAGCATATTCACCACCATATAACCGGCCAGGAACATTCCCGTGAAAATAATGATGAGCTGCAACTGCTGGGTATAGGCCACCGCTTTGGCACCCCCGCTCATTGTATAGATGATCAGCAACCCGCCCATTAGTAAATTAGTATAATAGATATTCCACCCGAACAACGATGACAGGATGATCGAGGGTGCAAAGACGCTGATCCCCGTTGACAAACCGCGTTGCAGCAGGAATAATAAAGACGTGAGCGTCCTTGTCTTATTGTCAAACCTTGATTCCAGGTACTCGTAGGCGGTATATACTTTCAGTTTCCTGAAAATG
>CAZEZE010000265.1:0-4321 GCA_964516445.1 uncultured Chitinophaga sp.
ATCAGGAAAACGGAATTTGAATAACGTGCTGTAAAGAAGGAACTATGCGTACCTGCATAAGTATATCCGGCAGCAAGGATCTTTCCATCCGTCTGCAATGCGATATCGTTACAACCTGACTGGTTAATAGTTGTCATTGAAGTATCGATACCACCGGTCCCAAATGTATAATCAGGAATGCCCGCAGAGGATAATTTTGCAAGCGCAACAGAATAAGTATTCCCTCCTGCTGTATATACGATCGCATAGCCACCTAAAACTATATCATCATCTGGTTCAACACTCAGGGCTTGTAATATAGAAGTACCCCCATAGAAATCCATAAAATTCCAGCCATCCGTTCCGAAGGAAAGATCCGGGTCTCCGTTCGGTAACAGGCATAAAGTGGCAAAACGGGTATTTCCGTAATAATTCGAGATACCTGCAATAACGATACGGCCGTCAGATAATATTCCTGCGGCATACGCATCATCGGTTGTTCCTTTGTCGGCTCTGACAATTCCGCCATCGCCGAAAGTTGCATCGAGTGTTCCGTTAGTAAGCAGACGAACAGCAGCAAAATCATATCTGAAAAAAGCGTAGGCAATCAGCGTATCAATATATCCGCCTGCAATTATTTTTCCATCAGATTGGATTGCCAGCTGATGACATTCAGAATGTTTCCCGGATAAAAGCAGAGTGAATTTACCTGCGGTGCCAAAAGAATTATCCAGCACCCCGTTTGGTTTTAACCGCACTACAAGCATGTTTCCATATCCGCCCGACATGCCGGAATATCCGGCCAGCACAATTTTTCCGTCAGACTGAATTGCAACATCGTAACAGATCATTCCGGTATAAGGAATATTTATTTCAACTGACCCGCCGGTACCGAATGTATTATCAAGTGATCCGTTTTTATTTAATCTGTAAACAATATAATTATTCACGTTGGTGGGACCAACACCACTGCCAGCAACGATGATCTTTCCGTTTGGCAGCAATGCCATATCGCAAAAGAATCCGACGGCAATTGTTGCAATACCTGCTGTACCGAATGTATTATCGTAAGCACCATTTGGTTTTAATCTCGTAATGGCGATATTGGAATAACCGATCAGGTTAAAACTATTACCGCCGGTGAGTATGCGGCCGTTTGGCTGCACAATTACTGTTCTTCCAATATCATCGCGTCCGGGATCGATCTTGGTAAACCTGTAACCGGTACCGGCGAATGTATAATCCAATGCCGGCTGTGAAAAAATAATACCGGCAGAAAGGATATATACACAAATCGCCAGTATTATCCGGGTATTTATATTTTTCATAATATCGTATTTATTCCCTACAAGTTATTCCGGAGAATACCCATTAATAAATGATGGGACGCAATAAAAATTATGACCTTCATTAACAGGAACGGAAACATAAATCATTTTTCAGCATATAACCGAGGGCTAACTTCGAACCTGATAAAATGATCAATTATGAACCCGCTAACTTTAGAGTCCCCGGCACTGAAAAACAAAACTATTATGGACAAAAAATATGTTTTCGCCTTTAAGGAGGGCGACGGAAAGAACAAACAATTACTCGGCGGCAAAGGCGCCAATTTGTGTGAAATGACGCAGATCGGGCTCAATGTTCCGCCCGGATTTGTGATCAGCACAGAAGCCTGTCTTTCCTATTTGGATACTGCCGACCATACATTGCCACCGGGCATGATGGAACAGGTGAAATTGCAGATGGCGGCTGTGGAACAGAAAAACGGTAAAAAATTCGGTGATCCGCAAAATCCGCTCCTGGTTTCTGTCCGTTCGGGTTCCGCAATGTCGATGCCCGGTATGATGGATACCATCCTTAATCTTGGATTGAACCATGGCACGCTACAGGGCCTGATCGCACAAACAGAGAATGAACGCTTCAGCTATGATGCCTATCGCCGTTTCATTCAATTGTTCGGGAAAGTCGCATTGGGTGTCCCTGACGAAAAATTTGATGCGCATTTTGAGGAAATAAAACATCGTGCAGGAGTAAAAGCCGATATCGGCCTGAAAACGGATGACCTCAAAGAGGTCTGCAACCGGTTCCTCGCTGTTGTAAAAGAACATACCGGGAAACCCTTCCCGTCAGACGTATTCGAGCAACTCGAGATAGCCATCAAGGCAGTATTTAACTCCTGGATGGGAAAACGGGCCATTGACTACCGGAGGGAATTTAAGATCACGCCGCAAATGGCAAACGGAACTGCCGTGAATGTGGTGACCATGGTGTTTGGCAACATGGGAAATGACAGCGCAACGGGCGTCGGATTTACCCGCGACCCCGGCACCGGTGAAAATGTAATGTTTGGTGAATATCTGGTCAACGCGCAGGGCGAAGATGTTGTTGCAGGGATAAGGACACCTAAAGCAGTGGCATTACTCGAACAGGAAATGCCCGTACAATACAAACAACTGGAAGACCTCCGGCAGAAGCTGGAAAATCATTATCACGAAGTGCAGGATTTTGAATATACCATAGAAAAAGGGGTACTGTACTGTCTCCAAACCCGAAACGGGAAAATGAATACTACCGCCATGGTCCGGACATCCGTTGAAATGGCGAAGGAAGGGCTTATCACGAGGGAACAGGCGTTACTCAGGATAAAACCTGAAATGCTCGAACAACTCCTGCATCCGCGACTCGATAGTCTCCATAAACAAACCCCGCTGGCACAGGGATTACCGGCATCTCCGGGTGCAGCTTCCGGCCATGTTGTCTTTGATGCCGATCGTGCCGAATTACTGGGACATGCAGGTGAGAAAGTGATTCTTGTAAGAGAGGAAACAAAACCTGAAGATATACACGGATTTTTTGCTGCCCAGGGAATTCTAACCAGCCGCGGGGGTAAAACTTCACACGCTGCAGTGGTGGCCCGTGGAATGGGGAAACCATGTGTTGCAGGCGCCGAAGGCATTCAGGTAGATGTGAAACTCAGGCAGGCAACTATCGGCGAGAAGGTTTTACATGAAGGGGATTATATTACGATTGACGGCGGGACAGGTTTCGTTTATCAGGGAATAATTCCAACTGTTGATCCTACCTTTTCCGATGAACTCAAGCAGTTACTGGGATGGGCCGATGAGATCGCCCGGTTAAAAGTATTTGCAAACGCAGACACTCCGGTTTCGGCTAAAAAGGCACTGGAATATGGTGCCATGGGAATCGGGCTTTGCCGTACGGAACGTATGTTCAACGGCGCCGACCGCCTGCCTATTGTTGTAGAGATGATCCTCGCAAACAATACCGGGGAACGGGAAAAAGCACTTGAAAGGTTGCTGGCCATTCAGAAACAGGATTTCAAAGAGATCCTCATAACGATGGCACCGAGGCCGGTTACGATCCGGTTGCTCGATCCGCCGATCCATGAGTTCCTGCCAACGGTTGATGTTTTAAGAGAGGAGATCGAAAACCTGAAACATCTCAAGGAAACCGCCGGCGGGGTAAGTAACCTTTTCAGCAGTCTGCGCTTATTGAATGCGGATCCGGAACTCTCAAAAGCTTCAGCATATCCATTTACAGAGAAGGGACTTGAACTGATTGATCAGGCAATTGCCAAGAAGGAACAGATGCTGCGTAAGGTGAGAGAACTCTTCGAAGTGAACCCGATGCTCGGGCACCGGGGCGTTCGACTGGGGCTCACATATCCGGAAATCTACAAGATGCAGATAAGGGCAATTCTGGAGGCAGCGGGTGAATGTCAGAAGGTGGGAATTCATGTGAATCCTGAGATTATGGTTCCCCAGGTTTGTAATGATCAGGAGCTCGTTCATGTAAAACGATATGTTAGTGAAATACAAGAAAACATTGATAATCAATTAAATATAAAATTGTCATTTAAGTTCGGAACAATGATAGAAGTTGTCCGGGCCTGTGTGGAAGCCGGTGCAATTGCGAAGGAAGTTGAGTTCTTTTCTTTTGGAACCAATGACCTGACACAGGCGACCTTCTCGTTTTCACGGGAGGATGCCGAGAATAAATTCCTTCCCTTCTACACACAAAACGGTATTCTGAAAGACAACCCGTTTGAAATCCTGGATGTAAACGGTGTGGGGAGGTTAATGGAAATGGCTGTGCGATTCGGGCGTGAAACCAAACCCGACCTCAAGATCGGTATCTGCGGTGAACATGGCGGCCAGCCGGATTCAATCGCATTCTGTGATCATCTCGGATTGAACTATGTTTCCTGCTCCGGCCCGAGGGTTCCGGTTGCAAGACTTGCTGCGGCTCAGGCGAAACTGGGTGCGTCAGCGTATAGCTCCAGCTGAGGCGAATGCCTGCCCGGCAGAAGGACGGGCCT
>CAZEZE010000266.1:0-4320 GCA_964516445.1 uncultured Chitinophaga sp.
TTTCCTGCCGCGGCGCCTTCCCGTGGGCCATCTTGCTGATAAGCACGGGCGTGCGGCCTTTCGATAGGAAAAGCAAGGCGAAACTGGTGTTTACCACGGTGCTGCTATCGGCAAGCGCGCCGGCGTGCCCAGGCCATGAGCCGTCATTGGCCTTGTTCTTCATGGAAAGACGATAGGTCTTGGCAAACTTCCCCTCCATATCGGCCCCGTTGTTCAGGAGCACGAGTTTTGCCTGGTTATTGTCCTTTGAGATTACAAGGGCCGCATATTTCACCTGTTCGGTGAACACCTGGTCAAACTGCCGCAGCCGGATAACCTCGACCATCGCTTCATCCGATTTGAGTTCACGCTGTACTTCCGGCAATTTTGTTTTGCTGGTGAAAAAGAACTGTGAAAACTCCCTGGAGTTCTCTGAGAGTCTTTTTTCCATGGCATTCGTGGCTTTCTCCAGCGAATCGACATTGATATTCTGTTCCCGGAGGTCCTCTTTGGAGTACGCATATAAAGCGGTCAGTTGCTCCTTGGAATCGAGCCAGGCACCATAATCAGCGATCAGTTCCTTTTTGCCGCTGTTCAGGATCGCATCACTTACTTTTTTTGTGGAACTCAGCAGCAGACCCTTGGTTGCCAGCCGGTATTCAAAAAGATCATTGATGATCTCCTTATTACCTGCGGATGCTTCAATGGCAAAATTGTAATACCGTTCAAAGCGGGGCGACAATACATCCCAGTACCGCGTCTTCTCCGCTTCGCTCATCGGCGGGAAATAGCGGTTGATAAAGTCTATGGATTTCTCCATTACTTCCTTATATGCGGTGGCTGCAGCCGCCAGATCCTTTTTCTTCCAGTGCAGGATGGCCAGGTCTTCCTGCGACTGCACATACAACGGGTGCACATCGCCCAATGTTTCCTCCCTGATCTGAAGAGCCTGTTTTAAAAGAGTTTCCGCTTCTGCATACCGGCCTTTGTACCGGTAAAAATTCCCCAGGTCACTGATCACTTTTGCATAGGCCGGACTGTTTTCGGTCATCGTGGTCTTATATATCTCCGCCGAATTTTTCAGCATCTGTTCCACCCTGTCTTCTTTCTTCATCAGCATGGCGAGAATGGCCACATTGTTCAGGAAATTGGCAAACTCCGGCTTCCCCCTTTCCAGTCTTTTTTCGAGCCCGCGGTAGATCTCTTCCGCTTCGGTGTATTTTCCCATCTGCTGGTACAATAAGGCAAGATTGGAAAAGAATTTCAGGTGGTTCCTGGCCTTGCTTATTTCCAGCTTGCCGGCCAGCTGTAATGCCTGCTTCAATAATGTAACGGCCTGTTCGTAACGGCCCATCGACTGGTAAAGGATGGCCTGGTTATTCAGCAGGATGGCATAGGGCATTGCATCTTTCTGGTTATTAGCCTCGATCACATTCAATGCCGATGCAAATTCTTTTTCCGATTCATTGTATTGCCCCAGGTTATAATGCAGTACAGCGTAATTGTTCAGCGAAGCCGCCACGGCCATATTGGTTTTGCCCAGGTTCTCTTCGCGCATCCCGAGTGCTTTTGAAGTGAATTTCTCCGCCTGGGAGAAGCGGCCCATAGATGTATAGAGCAGTCCCTGGCTGGCGATCGTTTTCAGGTAACTGAGATCGCTTGTCATGTATGCTTTTTCAAAAAAGAACTGCGCGGCACTCAGCCGCTTGGCAGCATATACATACCGGCCCGTGGCGTAGGCCGATTGCCCGAAGTGAAGGTTAAGCCGGGCATTTTCCTCGTCGCTCATGTCCTGATCCTTATATAAGGAATTGGCAATCGCTCCCAGCCGCATGAATTTGGTACCCATTTCGTTCCTGCCTTTTCCCCCAAAAAGACCGGAGTTATCACTTAACAATAAAGCATAATCAATATCGGTTGAATCGAATTCCGATTTAAAATCATCCAGTTCTTTATATGCTGCCTGCCGGGCCTTATTTTTTGCGTCATACTTGGCCTGGTTCGCTTCACCCTTTGCCTTGCCCGTTACACGGTCTTTGATACGGTTCAGGATCTGCGCTGAAGTTGAAATGGTCGACAGGAACAGTGTCGCCAGGAGGAGAATTTTCATGTCTTCATTTTTGGTTAAGGATAGGTATATGCTGGATCTAAGGTACAGCAATATTTCCTTATATCCCTGCCTGCGGCAACTCATCCGCCCGCTGAATCACTGGTAACAATCACAGGGAGACGCTTTGTTTTACATTGTAGTTTGCTGTTTTAAATAATTTATATGAGAATACGGATCGTTTGCCTGTTCGTCATCATCAGCACGGCTGCTCATAGCCAGATACCTTTGACCGTATTACCCAGCGGAGGTAATAAAAAAGCTTCCGTGTCCGAACGGATCGGTCTTACCGATGTTACCATCCGTTACGACAGGCCCGGTGTGAAAGGCCGTGAGGGAAAGATCTGGGGGCAACTGGTGCATACCGGTTATATTGACCAGGGATTTGGTACGGCAAAAGCGGCACCCTGGCGGGCGGGTGCCAATGAAAACACTGTTATCGGGTTTTCCACCGATGTAAAAATCGAAGGACAGCCCTTACCGGCCGGGAAATACGGATTTTTCATCGCCTACGATCCCAATGAATGCACACTGATCTTTTCAAAGAATTATACTTCCTGGGGAAGTTATTTCTATAATGAACAGGAAGATGCATTGCGGGTAAGGGTAAAACCCCGGTCGCTCGAGAAAAGCGTAGAATGGCTTAGCTATGAGTTCAGCAACCAGGCGGAGAACAGCGCCACAGTTAGCCTGCAATGGGAAAAATTATCAATACCGTTTACAATTGAAGTGGACTATATAAAGGAGCAACTGGCTTCGTTCCGCAGGGAACTCCGGACAGAAAAAGGATTTATCTGGCAGAGCTGGGACCAGGCGGCACAGTGGTGCCTGCAGCGGAATGTAAACCTGGATGAGGCTTTACGCTGGGCCGATTCCGCTTCCGGGAATTTTGGCGGCAACAAGAGTTTCCAGGCATGGAGCACCCGGGCACAGATACTGAATAAACTGGGACGCAGCCAGGAAGCCGGTGCAGTAATGAAAGAGGCCCTTCCCTTTGCCAGTATGAATGAGATCCACCAGTATGGAAGACAGTTACTGGCACTTAAAAATTTTAAGGAGGCGTTGGAGGTATTCAAAACGAACTACGAAAAGTACCCGGGAAGTTTCACCACGATCGTTGGCATGACGAGAGGTTATTCCGCCACAGGTGATTTTAAAAATGCACTGAAATTTGCCAATATGGCCCTGCCCCTGGCGCCAGACACCAATAATAAGAACAGCATTCTTGGAATGATCGATAAACTGAAGGCCGGCAAGGATGTGAACCAGTGATCAGTTGCAACCGCCCAGGATTTCGCACAATTTGGTGCGAAGATCCGGACCCCGGAGATTGCGGGCCACGATCTTGCCGTTCGGATCAACCAGGATATTGAGGGGGATTCCTTCCACATTGTATAATTTGGCGGCGGCATTATCCCACCATTTCAGGTCGCTCACATGCGTCCAGGTAAGATTGTCTGTTCGGATGGCCTCCAGCCATTTTTCCTTGTTACCGGGCCGGTCAAGGGAAACGCCCAGTACGGTGAAATTCCTGTTCTTGAAATAATTGTAATTCTCTACCACGTTGGGATTTTCCGTACGGCAGGGACCGCACCAACTGGCCCAAAAATCAACCAGTACATACTTGCCCCTGAAAGAAGATAATGCCACGGGTGTTCCGGTTGTATCCGGCTGGGTAAAATCCAGCGCCATGGTACCCACGGCACCAATTTTACTTTTGGCGATAAAACTGCTAAGCTGTTTTCCTGTTTCAGAGCTACGGATCTTCGCATCCAGTTTACTGAACCTGTTCTCCAGCATCGTTATATCTTCATTGAACCTGTACGTGACGTTCAGTGCAAAAGCCGTAACATAAGAAGCGGGTTTATCCGTTACAAACTTGTCGATCGCAGTTTGCATTTGCTGCTGAGTAGAAGTATAAACGCCCATTAAGGAATCACGCCGGGCGCCTACTTCCGTAGCATTGATCGTACCGGCCAGCGTGTTCAGTTGCTGGGCAATCGGCATGAAAACGGCGACAAAATCAGTAAAATCTTTATGTGATTTAGATCCGGATATCTCATATTTCCCGGGTTGGGCTTTATTCCCCTTAACAGTGATCACGGTATTCTCTACATATACCTCCACTGCACTCGGGACATTCTCGATAACGATATAACAAAGCAGGGGATCATCTACCTTTTCCTTAAGCATGAATTTGCCCTTGAGTAATTTAGCGGACACCCATTCGGTTT
>CAZEZE010000267.1:0-4305 GCA_964516445.1 uncultured Chitinophaga sp.
GGTGAAAGTGTTCCCAGGGTTGTGGAAAGGCTCGAAGGTACCGGGCAACCCGATACTACGGGTGCGGGGGAATTGAAATCAAATCCCTGTGCGATCGTAAAATCATTATTGGATATGTCGAAGAAGATATTACCCAGGGCTTCCACTTTTACCTTTGCGGTGCTGCTGCTGACACAGGGCAATGCAACGTTTTCTGACCCGTCGTTCGCTGTACTGGCCGCCAGAACAGTGGGATAGGTAAGACCGCCGTCGGTGGAAAGGGAAATTTTCACGTTCGGTACATTGAACGGTGACGCATTGGTTCCCGCCACGTCCCAGGTAACGTTTAACTGGGAGCCACCTACATAGGTCGTTCCGCCATTCGGCGCGATCACGGTGAAAGGAGCCGAACCTGATACATCCACGGTGAATACGGTAGAAGTCTGGCAGCCGCCACCGCCGCTGGAAACCGTTCCCCCGCCACCTGCGCGGTTATCCCTCACCGTTAGCCTGAATTTCATCTGCCGGGGTACGGGTGACAGGGTTTCTCCCTTCAGCCCGTTCATAGCTGAAGGAGGATTGGCCGGGTATCCCGCAAGGATCACCGCGATGTCGGGGAAGGTCCTGTTGCCGTTTGTCTTGGGCACCCTTGATTTAAAAAGCGGTACCGTATTACCCGGAGGGGCTGTGGCGCCTTCATTCCAGGTATGCACAGATCCGCCGCCGATATCCCATTGCTCCCAGCAATATGTTAGCGGGTCGCCGTTGGCATCGGATGCGGAGCCTGTCAGTGTAAACGGTGTGCTGACCGGAATGGTAAGGTTGTTATTGGGCAGCGGGTCAATCACCGGGAGAGTATTACCGGTTGCGGATGTTGCAGCGCAGCCCGCCCCGCCGCCGGAGCTTATAAAATTGCTGATCTCGTCAAAACTGATCCCGTGGAAGAAGGGATCACTATTGGGCTGGATATTCTGCGCGCCGCAGATGCCTGCATAGGCCTGGATGGTGGTGCCGCTTCCCACTTCATATTTCGTGGAGATCGGGGATGAACCGCATCCCGCCATACTATGGTTTCCACCCCACTGGTGACCCATTTCGTGGGCTACATAATCGATATCGAATGGATCGCCGACCGGGTTAGCCGAGCCTGTTACCCCTCGCGCTTTCAGGGAAGAATTACAGGGACTGTTCAGGTTGGCCACTCCACCACCACCGGTGCTGAAAACATGACCAATATCGTAATTGGCCGTTCCGATCACAGCATCGATGTTTGCCTGGTTCTCTCCCAGCATCGCGCCACCGTTATTGTTGGTATAAGGATCAGTTGATCCGTCGAGGTAAATGATATTATTATTATTGGCGATAAGGACCATCCGAAGCGAAACCTCGTTCTCATATACACCCACCACCCGGTTCACGGAGGTCAGCATGGCCGCCGCAGTAAGTGGTACGGATGGTGGATTGGGCGCGCAAACCGCCACGGCATACTCACCCGTACAGGCAAGGGCCAGGCGATAGGTTCTCATTGTGGTGCCGAGACAGGCCGCCTGTGGATTATTTGGATTACCGGGGGAGGAAGTTTCGGTTACCTCGCAAAGGAAATTCACTTCCCGAGAATAATCTTTGGTGTAATAGCTCATGTAAAAACTGATATCACCTTTTGCGTAGGGATCGATAAATACCCTCCCCTTGGCGGCCGACAGGATCTGTCCGTGAAACCCGGTATAGGGATTATAATCAAACCGGATGCTCGCATAGGGATCATCAATACCCTGTCCAAGGAACTGTCTCATCTCCGGGAACTTTGCCTGTAGTCCCGGTTCCATGAGACTGCTTTCCCACACCCGGAATTTCGCCAGGCTGCCATCCGGCATGGGAATCTCCATCACGGGAGCCTGGCTCCGGTTGAGGTTTACCGTAGTTTCTTTTGGGAGTGACCATAAAAATGAACGCAATGCAACCGCGTCCATACTGAATGCCCCGTATTGCTGGGGAAAGATCTCCCGTTTGCCAATGGTGGACCTGCCTGCATTCACACCGGCAAAGGTGAAAAAGCTGTTTTGAGCGAACAACGAACCGGCAATAAAAAGGAGGATGAATACCGAAATGATCGGTTTGTAAAATTTGTACATAAGTGGATCCTTATTGTTTTAAATTGATAGGGATAATAAGACCCCTAAAGTTAAAGACAAACCCTTTTACGTGTATCGTAAATTTTCTGTCATAAAATGAAAAATCCCGCCTTTTACAAGGCGGGATCGTAATACAGGTATTACAATTATTAATAATCCATTCCACCCATTCCCGGAGCGGCATGTGTATGCGGCTCTTCTTTCTTGGGTTTGTCGGCTACCACGCATTCGGTGGTCAGCAGCATTCCGGCGATGGATGCGGCATTTTCCAGGGCGATGCGGGTAACTTTTGTAGGGTCGATAACACCGGCTTTCAGGAGGTTCTCGTACTCATCAGTGCGGGCGTTGAAGCCGAAATCCGACTTTCCTTCCTTCACTTTCTGAACCACGATGGAACCTTCGATACCGGCATTCTCCACGATCTGGCGAAGGGGTTCTTCGAGCGCCCTTTTCACGATAGCCGCGCCAGTTGTCTCGTCTTCATTGCTGCCTTTGAATTTCTCCAGGGCCTCAATGGCGCGGATAAAAGCCACGCCACCGCCGGGAACAATCCCTTCTTCTACCGCGGCGCGAGTTGCATGAAGGGCGTCATCCACACGGTCCTTCTTTTCTTTCATTTCCATTTCGGTTGCGGCACCAACATTCAGCACGGCAACGCCACCGCTGAGTTTGGCAAGACGCTCCTGCAGTTTCTCCTTATCGTAATCTGAAGTAGTCACTTCAATTTGTGCTTTGATCTGGTTGATGCGGGCATTGATATCGTCTTTCTTGCCTTTCCCGCCTACAACGGTCGTATTGTCTTTGTCAATGGTCACCGATGAAGCGGTACCCAGGTAACTGAGGTCGGCGTTCTCCAGTTTGTAACCCTGCTCTTCACTGATCACAATACCTTTTGTCAGTACGGCAATGTCCTGCAGCATTTCTTTCCTGCGGTCGCCAAAGCCCGGAGCTTTTACAGCGGCCACTTTCAGGGTGCCACGGAGTTTATTTACCACCAGTGTAGCCAGTGCTTCCCCTTCGAGGTCCTCGGCGATGATCAGCAGCGGACGTCCGCCCTGGGCCACTTTCTCGAGGATATGAAGGATATCTTTCATGTTGCTGATCTTTTTATCATAGATCAGGATATAAGGATTCTCCAGTTCCGCTTCCATTTTTTCGCTGTTGGTAACGAAATAAGGAGAGATATAACCGCGGTCGAACTGCATACCTTCCACCACTTCTACAGTTGTTTCTGTACCCCGGGCTTCTTCTACCGTGATCACGCCTTCCTTACCTACTTTCTTCATGGCTTCGGCGATCAGTTTACCGATCTCGGGATCATTATTGGCAGAAATGGAAGCCACCTGCTGGATCTTGCTGCTGTCGTTGCCCACGGCCTGTGACTGGCCTTTCAGGTGTTCAACAATTTTGTTCACTGCTTTGTCGATACCCCTTTTCAGGTCCATCGGGTTAGCGCCCGCGGCTACCATTTTCAGACCTTCGCTGATGATGGACTGTGCCAGTACGGTGGCGGTGGTTGTTCCGTCACCCGCGATATCAGCGGTTTTAGATGCCACTTCCTTTACCATCTGGGCGCCCATGTTCTCGATAGGGTCTTCCAGTTCGATCTCTTTAGCAACGGTCACACCATCTTTGGTTACGGAGGGGGCACCGAATTTTTTCTCGATGACCACGTTACGGCCTTTGGGGCCAAGGGTCACTTTCACGGCATTGGACAGTGTGTCCACACCTTTTTTCATCTTATTTCTCGCTTCGATGTCAAAGAATATTTGTTTTGCCATTGTTTTACGTTTTTAATTATTTTGATTTGAACCCCGGCATCATACCGGGCTTTTTCATCTTTTCCCTTTAAATTTTTCGTTTTTGAGTCCCGAGGACTGCGGGCTGGATGACTGAGCGGCTGCCAGACTGCCCGGCTGTTACACGATCGCCAGGATATCCGATTCGCGCATGATGAGATAATCATCGCCGTCGATCTGGATCTCAGTACCGGCATACTTGCCATAGAGGACCGTGTCGCCGTTCTTTACGGTCACGGGCTCGTCTTTTTTGCCGGGACCCGCAGCAATAACGATTCCACGCTGGGGTTTTTCTTTAGCGGTATCCGGGATGATGATGCCGCCTGCCGTTTTTTCTTCTGCAGCGGCCGCTTTTACGATTACCCTGTCATGAAGCGGGGTAACATTCACTTTCT
>CAZEZE010000268.1:0-4298 GCA_964516445.1 uncultured Chitinophaga sp.
TCTGTTATCATCGACATCGCGGCTGCAACGGGCGGAAATACTCCTTTTACAAGGAACAATGAAACGGTTGATTATAACGGGGTAAGCATCATCGGTAATTCCTCCCTGCAATCCACCATGCCTTCCGATGCCAGCAAGGTATATGGAAAAAATATCCTGAATTTTTTACAACTGATCATAACGAAAGAGGGAGCCCTCAGCCTGAACTGGGAAGATGACCTGGTCAGGGGCTCCTGCATCACCCATAACGGAGAGATCATACACGAACGATTAAAATAAACCTATGGAGTCTGTATTAAACTGGATCACTGTCAATCAGCAACTCATCTACATCGTCATACTGATGATCTTCGTGGGTATTGAAGTGATCGGCCATGTGCCCAGTGTATTGCATACACCGCTGATGAGCGGAGCCAACGCCATACATGGCGTTGTGATCATCGGGGCCATTATCGTGATGGGGAAGGCGGAAGACGATAATTACCTGGCGCTGGTCCTTGGTTTTGTAGCCGTGATCCTGGGCACGCTGAATGTAGTGGGTGGTTTTGTGGTAACGGACAGGATGCTGGAAATGTTCAAGAAGAAGAAAAAGTAATACGATTATTTCTATGGAAATCAATATACTCACGCTCTGTTACCTGATAGCTTCTGTGACCTTTATCCTGGGGTTGAAAATGCTTTCTAACCCGGCAACCGCCCGGAGGGGAAACCTCGTTGCTGCAGCCGGAATGACGATCGCGATACTGGGAACGATCTTCTTATATACGGATGAGTCCGGTGATAAACTGGGGAATTATGGCTGGATATTCGGTGGTATTATTATCGGTTCTGTAATAGGGACATTCGCGGCAAGAAAAGTAAAGATGACCGCCATGCCCGAGATGGTCAGTCTTTTCAATGGTATGGGTGGCGCCTGCGCGGCGCTTATCTCCGCCGCGGAATTCCATCACATTATACGGAATCACCAGGGTTCAGGGGATACGCTTTTTTCTGAGCTGGTACCTGTAGGTTTTTATATCACCATTGTGGCCGGAGCGATAATAGGAACAGTTTCCTACACCGGCAGTATTATTGCATGGGGTAAACTGAACGGCCGGGTAAAGGATTTCTCCTTCAAGGGACAGCACATTGTGAACATGGTCGTATTGGCATTGGTACTGGTGGCTGCCGTTATTGCCTACCAGTCCACAATGAAGAATATTTATATCCCTTTTATACTGATCGGGCTGTTTGCTTTTATTTACGGAGTTTTCTTTGTGTTGCCGATCGGCGGTGCAGATATGCCGGTGGTGATCTCCCTCCTGAATTCTTTTACAGGTGTTGCCGCTGCCTGCGGCGGATTCCTGTACGATAACAAGGCTATGCTCACCGGCGGTATCCTTGTAGGTGCCGCGGGAACCCTGCTCACCATACTTATGTGCCGTGCGATGAACCGTTCGTTGCGCAATGTGCTGATCGGCTCCTTTGGCGGCAACCATGCAGTAGCCAGCGGGGCAAAATCGCAAGGCACCTATAAAGAGATTACGCTGAGTGATTCCGCGGTGTTAATGAGTTATGCCAACAAGGTTTTCATTGTTCCGGGCTACGGTCTTGCCGTGGCGCAGGCACAGCACGTATGCCACGACCTGGAAAAACTTCTTGAAAGCAAGGGTGTGGAAGTGAAGTATGCGATCCACCCGGTGGCGGGTCGCATGCCGGGACATATGAACGTATTACTGGCAGAAGCTGATGTGAGTTATGACAAACTCCTGGAAATGGAACAGGCGAATGAAGAATTTCCATCAACAGATGTAGTACTCGTGTTGGGCGCCAATGACGTGGTGAACCCAGCCGCCAAGACCGATCCCGCTTCTCCCATTTACGGAATGCCGATCCTCGATGTAGAACTGGCAAAGAACTGTATCGTTAACAAGCGAAGCATGAAACCCGGTTATGCAGGTATTGAGAACGAACTTTTCTTTCAGAAAAAGACCTCCATGCTCTTTGGCGACGCGAAGAAAGTACTGCAGGACCTGGTGGCGGAGATAAAAAGTTTGTAGGATTTAGTTTACGGTTATAGTTTTGCCCGTGCGGATACCTTCCTTACTTCTTGATTCATTACATGATACTGCGGGTTTCAGCAAAGATGCTTTTGAAGCGGCGCATGATAAGGAAAAGCCCATCATTTCTGTCCGGATAAATCCTTCCAAAAGAATCAGCCAGGTAGCGGGCCTGCCTGTTAGCCGGATGGATCCTGTCCCATGGACCGGACTTGGATATTATCTTGACTCCCGTCCCTCTTTTACGTTCGATCCACTTTTCCACGCAGGTTGTTATTATGTGCAGGAGGCCAGCAGTATGTTCCTGGAACAGGCATTGAAACAAACGGTTGACCTGGAGCGACCGCTCCGGGTGCTGGACCTCAGCGCGGCACCGGGGGGGAAATCCACGCATATTCAATCACTGATCACAGGCGACAGTTTATTAGTAAGTAATGAAGTGATCCGTTCGAGGGCCCTTGTTCTGAAGGATAACATCATCAAATGGGGTGCGGCGAATGTGGCCGTGACGAATAATGACCCAGCCGGATTTTCGATGCTGGAGAATTATTTTGATGTGATCATTGTGGATGCGCCCTGCAGCGGCAGCGGGTTGTTCCGGAAAGATCCGGACACCATCAGTGAGTGGAGTATAAACAATGTGCAGTTATGTTCGCAGCGCCAGCAACGCATACTGGCCGATGTGTTGCCCGCCCTTAAGAAAGGAGGCGTGCTGATCTATTCCACCTGTTCCTATTCAAAAGAGGAGAATGAGGAAATGGTGAGCTGGCTGATGCGTGAATTTCACCTTGCTCAAATGTCCCTTACCCTTGATCCTTCCTGGGGGATCACCGATACAGGCATGGGGTATCGCTTTTGGCCCGATAAAGTGAAAGGCGAAGGTTTTTTTATGGCCTGTTTTCAAAACGGTATCAAAGCTTATGAAGTTGCATATAAAAGCAGAAACAAGCCTGCTATACCGGTTAAAACTGAACTGGACCGGATCGGGAAATGGGTGAGGAAAGATGGGATCGCATTTGTAAAACATGAAAATACTGTTTATGCATGGCCGCAACCCCTGGCTGCAGACCTTGCACTCCTGCTTGAAAAGATGAAGCTTATCTATTCGGGCGTACTGGCCGGAGAACTCATGCGGGATAAATTCCTGCCCGCACACGCATTGGCCCTGAGCGGGCTGGTGGAAAGCACTGTTCCCTGTATCTCCCTTGACAGGGAGCAGGCCATTCGTTACCTGCAACGAAAGGAAATAAAATTGGCAGAGGCCGGCAGAGGATGGCAACGGGTGTCCTACCTGGACCAGCCGCTTGGATGGGTGAATGTTTTACCCAATCGTATCAACAATTATTACCCGAAGGAGCTGAGGATACTGAAGGAAAGCCAGGGCCCCGGCTGATAAAAATTCCGCATCTTTGCACTTCAAATCTTGTCTGTATGAGGAAGTTCGTATTTATGCTCCTGTTCCCCTTCATTTCCAGCCCGGCTTTACTGGCGCAAAAGGGCGATCTGGTCGCTAAAAACAGCGATAAAGGCCTTTACCTCGAACATAAAGTGGTGGCTAAAGAAACCTATTACTCCATTGGCCGCCTGTACAACCTGCATCCCCGTTCAATAGCGACGTTCAATAAACTGGAAATGAATAAAGGCCTGAATATCGACCAGAAGATCAGGATACCGTTGCTGGACACCAACTTTACCCAAACCGGGAATAGCGGTACACCGGTTTATTATAAAGTGGGGGAGAATGAGGGTCTGATGACTGTCAGCAAAAAGAATAACAACGTGCAACTTTCCAACCTGCGTGCCTGGAATAATCTTTCCGGCGATATGCTGAAAAAGGATGCCAAACTGATCGTTGGTTTTTTGATGAGTAAGGAAATGAAATCCGTAACCCTTACCCCGCCCGCTGCGACGGACGAAATAGCTGATAAAAAGAAAGTACTGCCTGAACCGGTGCTGGCAGTTTCTGAGGATATCACCAAAAAGGAAGAAGCGAAAATAGCCGAAGCGGAGAGAAAATCGGAAGAAAAGGAAGTGAAAAAGGACCCTCCACCGGCGGTAAAGGAGATACGCAGGCCCCTTACGGAAGGCCAGGGTTATTTTAAAAATCATTTCGAGCAGCAGGTAAGGACCAGTCCCGCTACCAAAGATGAGACGGTCACCGCCGGTATCTTCAAGACCACCAGTGGCTGGGAAGACGCGAAATATTACCTGTTGATGGATAAGGTTCAGCCGGGCACTATTGTTAAGGTGATCAATCCT
>CAZEZE010000269.1:0-4269 GCA_964516445.1 uncultured Chitinophaga sp.
ATTCACAGGATAACAGGCAGAATCAGATTAGGTGTCGATCTTTCATTAAGTTATACGGCATTCCCGGTGAATGTAATGGTTAATCATAGTGTCAATCTCTTTTTGTCTTAAAGGCGCTCACAATGATCGCTTTTAAACATCTCCTGGTCATCGGTAAAAAGGGGGTATTCGTATAGAAAATACACCCGCATTTCAGGCGGCAAGTTATGCCAGTTAAAAAAACACAAATGTAGTTGTGACTGCCTCGATACTGTAGGCCATATTCTACATCACTTAAACAAAGTTCGGCATAATTTATTCTGCAGGGCCCATAAGCAAAGCAGAAAACGGAAAGAACGGATCAGCTCCATACCACGTAAACAATATATTTTTTTGCGCTTTCCATCTCAGGGCTCTCATCTCCTGTGTTCGTATTATTCGGGTAATTCATAAAATGTTTGATGATCTCCCTTTCATAACGGTCGATGGACATGGATTCATCCGAATGCACCAGTTCGGTAATGAACATATATTCTTCAGCATACTTTTCGGCAAAGAGATCGGGTGCTGCCTGTCCTGTCTTCCCGATCCTGAATTTCTGATACTCCCTGACCCTGGGTTCCAGTTTGTCGATGATCTCCTGAATTGTTGCAGTTGCCATTATCCTTATTATTTTCATTAATAACGGCCCGGCAGAGGCAGGGCATTAGTCCTGTAAATATAGGAGAATAAAGTTCAGAACCAAGTATTTTTACTCAAAAAATAGTAATTTCCGAAATTGCAACTACAAGATTGTCAGATAAATTCTACAAAACACCTGTCGCTTTAAGAGTATTTTTTTATTTAATGTTTATATCTGGTTACAGGCTGAATGCTTATCGGGAGTGTTATGATTTGAACCATGGGGGCCCGGCTGCCACCTCCCTTAAAGAGAAGTTAAGAGCTGAACTACCGGTCTTGCAGAGCAGGCAGGTTGTACCCGTATTTCAGCTCAGGATATATCCGCTGCATCGCGGCTTCAAATGACTGACCCTAAATTAGTTTGTTCTCGATCGCGTATTTGGTAAGGCCCGAATTGGATTTCAGGTTCATTTTTGTCATGACCCTGGCCCTGTACGTACTTACCGTGGTAACGCTCAACGACAGGATCTCTGCGATCTCAGATACCGATTTACCATTGGCCAGCAGGCGCATCACATCAAATTCCCTGTTGCTCAGTGTTTCGTGGGGTTGCTTATCGGTATTAGAGGAAAAGGTGCTGGCTAGTTTTTCGGCGATGGACTGGGAGATATATTTTTTCCCCAGCAGGATGGTCTGCACGGCCTTTACCAGTTCATCGGGGGCTGCGTCCTTGCTCAGGTAGCCCGATGCCCCCGCTTTCAGTACCCTTAGTGCATATTGTTCTTCTGAATGAATACTCAGGATCAGTACCGGCAGGTTGGGAAAGCTGAGCTTGATCTGTTGCAGGGCGTCGAGACCACTCCGGCCCGGCATCGAGAGGTCGCTCACCACGACATCCCATGGAGACTGCATCACTTTTTGTACGAGTCCTTCTGCATCGGGTACTTCTTCGATGCTGGCATTAGGGAATTCATCCAGCAGTATCTGCCTGAGGCCTTTTCGTACTATGGAATGATCGTCGGCAATTAAAATTCTCAAGTGCATGGGTTGGGTTTTTAAACGGTTATTTTTATAAGGTCAACCGGGATGGATATGATCGTCTCAGATCCTTCCCCCGGCCGGGTATTAATTTCATATGCACCTCCCATCAGTGAAGTGCGTTCCTTGATGCCAAGCAAACCCAGTGTTCTCTTATTACCGGTGAGGCTGCTGTTGAATCCCTGTCCGTCATCCCTGACACTGAAGTAAAGAGTATCCTGGCGGATATCCAGCGTTGCGGTTACCAGCCCTGCATTGGCATGCCGGGCAATATTGGTAAGCAGTTCCTGGTATATCCTGAAAAGGGCTGTTGCGGCTTCGGGCTTTACGGGCAGGTCGCCGATCTGGTTTATGAATTTAACCTTTGTGCCCGACCTTTTTTCAAATTCTTCCCCCTGCCATTCCAGTGCTGCAATAAGGCCAAGGTCGTCCAGGATGCTGGGACGGAGGTCGGTGGCTATCTTTCTTACCGTGGAGATGGTGGTATTGATGAGGTCCATACTTTCCTGCATCTTGTCATGTATCTCCCCATCTATATTCTTCAGTTTCCTGGCCAGCCAGTGAATGTCCATTTTGAGACCGGTGAGCCGCTGACCCAGCTCATCATGTATCTCCCTTGCGATATTGGTCCTTTCATTCTCCCTGATGCTTTGCAGGTTTGATGCCAGCTGCCGGATATCCTCATAGGATTTCTGCAGCAACTCCTTTGCCTTGTGTTTTTCGGTCACATCATGTGAAACGCCAAGCCATACCATCCTTCCTTCGTACAATACCTGGTGGCTGTATGTTTCCACGTTTATGATGGTCCCGTCCTTTTTCTTATGCCGCCATGACCTTTCATTCATAACACCCGGTTTCATGGTATCTACCTCTTTCAGGAAATTTTCAACGTCCTCTGCCGGGCGAAGGTCAATAGTGCTGAGTTTCAGGAACTCATCACGGGAATACCCATACTGTATCACAGCGGCTTCATTCACATCGATCACTTTCAGGTCGGGTATGGTCACCATCCACATGGGCAGTGGATTATTATAGAACAGCAGGCGGTATTTCTGTTCCGACTGGTATATTTTCTCAGCGGTCTTCTTACGTTCAGTGATATCCCTTACAATGGACTGGTACCTGCCGTCGAAAAGTACTTTCGCACTGATCTCCACATCGATCAGTGAACCGTCTTTCCTCAGTAACCTTCTTTCATTGATCACGGTATTGCCCCCTGCCATTTTCGAGAACTGTATGGGGTTTTTTTTAAAGTCCTCTTCCGGTATCAGGTCGGCGAATTTCATCTGGTACAGCTCCGCCTTGGTATAACCCAGCATGCGGCACCCGGCGCCATTCACATCAATAAAATAAGTCTCCGTATCGGCAATGAATATCCCATCCGATGCCTGTTCGATCATGGTGCGGTATTTCTCCTCACTTTCGCGGATGGCCCTGGCTGCCTTTTCCCTTTCCGACACGTCTCTGACGAATGCAAGAAAACGATCTCCGGAAATAAATTTTGCTGTAACCTCCACATCCAGTAAGCTCCCGTCTTTTCTTCTCATCCGGCGCTCGGCCCTGGCCACATTGCCACTCTGCATTTCTGAAAAATGAAAGGGGTCTTTTTGCAGGTCTTCTGGCAAGACCAGGTCATAGATGCTCATGTTCTTCATTTCTTCTTCGGAATACTGCGACATGGCATAACCCCGTGAGTTGACGACCAGGAAACGACCAGTCGTATCTGCAATGAAAATACCGTCGCTGGCCTGTTCCACCAGGGTACGGTATTTCTCCTCGCTTTCCCTGATACTTTTGGCAGCCGCTTCTTTTTCGGAGAAATCAAGCCCCACCCCCATCAGGCAGGTCTCGCCTTCATATTCGATCGCTTCGCCCGTGAAGTAATAAGGCACTTTGGTTTTATCCTTTAAGTAGAACCGGGCTTCCACGTTATCGGATCCGGTAGCAAAAACATTGGCGATCTTGGCAGCCAGCAGCTCTTTTTCGTTGTCATCGAAGAAATCAAGCGGGTTCATACCGGCGATCTCTTCGGCGCTGTACCCGGTAACTGTCTCAAAATTCTTATTCCACCGTAAGAATTTTCCCTGCTGGTTGTAGAGGTAGAAGACGCCGGGCAGGCTGTTGATGATGGAGTCGCCCAGTTCTTTTTCCTTTATGATCTGTTTTTTAATCAGTTCCCTGTCGGTAATATCCTGCATGGCACCCAGTATGCGCAGGGGCTTCCCGGAGTCATCATACTTGATATAGGCACGGTCGTAGAAGTTCCTGTATTTGCCATCGGCCGTTTTGAAGCGGAATTCCTCCGAAAGAGACGATTCCTTATTCGCAATAGCGGCATGCATCCTTTCCACGATCTTCTCCCTTTCGTCCGGATGTATCTGATCGAGGAACATCTCAAAGTTGATCTTTTCTGTGCCTGGTTCAAAGCCATACAGTTCATAAAGCTTCTTGTTGCCCCAGGTCTCGTTCACACTGAAATCATGATCCCACACGGCGTCATTGGTTGCCTGTGCGATCAGTTCGAACCGTTCATTGGATTTGCTGATCTTTTCTGCTGATCTTTTTCTTTCGGTGATATCCCTGATGAATGCACAGAATAAGGGTTCCTGATCCTGTTTGAGTGGTATGATG
>CAZEZE010000270.1:0-4266 GCA_964516445.1 uncultured Chitinophaga sp.
ATTTGTTTTCGGGTTATGCCTGACCTTGTTCACTGATCCGGCCCAGTACTCCAAAGCAGAAATACTCTTTGCGCTTTCTTTCCAATCCTTATTTTTGGGCAAAGACCATATATGATCTCCTATAATCCCAGGGATTGGTTCACCTTCATATTCCGTTTTCACAAGGCCGACACCTTTCGCCAGTTACTGCCGATGATAATCGGGATTTGTATGTACGCCGGCCTTATTGCCTGGCTGGAACTGGAATACTGGAAGCTTTCCGAAAATAATTATGTCCGGAATATTCCGGTCATGCACACCATGCTTGGTTTTGCCATCTCGATGCTGCTGGTTTTCAGGACCAATACCGCCTATGACCGCTGGTGGGAAGGACGCAAATTATGGGGGAGCCTGGTGAACAACAGCCGTAACCTCGCCATGAAAATGGATGCCTTACTGGGTAAAGAGGATAAAGCTGAGCGGAGTTTCTTCCGGAAGATGATACCTGCTTTTGCCTATTCTCTTCATAACCACCTGCACAAGGAAAAGACCCGGCTTGAACTTTTTGCGGAAGAAGAGCATACACACCTGGTACAGCATATTGATCATGACAAGCATGTCCCGAACCAAATAGCGCTGATCATCTACCGCAGGGTACAGCAGCTCTTTGCGGAAAAAAAGATCAGCGGTGAACAATTGCTTTTCCTTAATGCAGAATTGCAGTCCTTTACAGATATCTGCGGCGCCTGTGAAAGGATCAAGAATACGCCGATCCCCTTTTCCTACAGTGTATTCATCAAAAAATTCATCTTCTTCTACATCATGACACTACCCTTTGGATATGTATTTCAGCTGGGCTATTATATCATTCCCGTTGTAGCTTTTGTGTTCTATGTGCTGGCCAGCCTGGAACTGATCGCCGAAGAAATCGAGGATCCATTCAGCGGCGACCCAAACGATGTACCGACGGAATTGCTATCGCACAATATTCATAAACACATTGCTGAAATAATTTAGGAGCTTAATTCCGGACTTTTTATTAATTTAATGAACCGGCAGATGAACTAATAAACACCGTATGAAAAGAAAACTCATTTCAGCACTGCTCCTCTTACCATTTATTTTTATAATACCCGGCTGTTCAAAAGAACCAGATGATCCCGGGTCGGGCGGTGTCATTGGCGGAAACCTCGATTGCAATACCATAACCAATAAATTTTTTGCCGCCGATGTAAACCCGATCATCCAGTCTACCTGTAACCGTTCCGGTTGTCACGCAGCCGGCAGCACCAATGGTCCGGGGCCGCTGACAACCTATACCGAGATTTACAATGCCCGCACCCAGGTGAGATCCGTAATGTCGCTTGGAACCATGCCTCCGGGAGGTGCGCTGACTTATGCCCAGAGAAGTTATATTATTTGCTGGATCGACAGCGGCGCACCTAATAATTGAGGTAAACCCCTTCCCTACAGCTTGCCTGTGTATAAAACCTGTGCCCTTTTTTACACCTTTATTTAAATACAGGAATTTTCACAGCACCGGAGGCAACTTTATTAAAATTTCTGCCGTTTCATACCGGCAGGATACCGGCATCTTTAAAATATAGTTATGAAAAAATCACTCGGGTTTTTGGCTTTTATCACCTTTTCCAACCTGTGCGTCATTAGCTGCAGTAAAGATAACGGAGGTGGAGGCGGAACCACCGTAAATTGTAGTTCTGTACCGAATAAGGCCTTTGCCGCAGATGTCAATCCCATCATTCAGAGCGTATGTGCCGGGGCCGGTTGCCATGCCAATGGAAGCTCCAACGGTCCGGGTGCACTGACCAATTACACGCAGGTTTTCAATGCCCGCACCCAGATCCGGTCGGCCGTTTCGTCGGGTTTAATGCCACAGGGAAGCACCCTGAGCACTGCGCAAAAAAACGCTATCCTCTGCTGGATCGACAGCGGCGCGCCGAATAATTAGTATTTCCCTATTGACGGATAGTTGTGTCTATTCCTCCCTTTCTCAATATATTTATGGCCAAAACCGGCAAATATGAGAAAAGGCTTACCCTTTATTTTTTTTCTGCTTTGTTTGTACCCTGCATTTTCACAGCCGCTGGACAAACTGACTGTTGAAAAAATTATGCGCGATCCCAAATGGATCGGCACGTCCCCTTCCGGCATTACCTGGAATGATAACGGCAGCAACCTGTTCTTTAACTGGAACCCTGACAATGCCCCTGCAGATTCGCTGTATGTGATCAGTCCTGCCAATAAAGTTCCTGTAAAAGCCACCGCAGAACAAAAAGCTGCGCTGAATGTTATGAACAGTTATAAGTACAACCAGGCAAGGACAGCCTATGTCAAGACAAAAGATGGTGATATTTTTTATACCGATATGAAAACCGGGAAGACCAAACGCATCACACAAACGACCGATGCCGAAACCAACCCGCAATTCTCTTTCAACGAAACAAAGATCGTGTACAACCGTAACCAGAATCTTTTTGCCTGGGATATCGCGGATGGTGAAACCATGCAGCTTACGAACATCAGGGCGGCGGAATCTGCCGCAGGCGGTGGCGGACCGCGTACAACAACTGCCTCCGGCAGCAACGCGCAGGAAAACTGGCTGCAAAACGACCAGCTCCGTTATTTCCAGGTGCTGCGGGAAAGAAAAGAAAAAAGAGAAGCCACCGCGGCGTATAATAAAAGTCTCCCGAAAGAAAAAGAACTCCGGGTCATTAACATTGAAGACCGTTCGCTACAAGGACTCAATATAAGCCCCGATGGCAGGTTCATCAGCTACCGTCTTTTCAAAGCCGCTCCTCCTTCCGGAGCTAAAACTACGATCGTTCCAAGCTATGTCACGGAATCCGGTTTTACAACAGATATACCTTCCCGATCGAAAGTGGGGGCATTGCAGGGCAGCAGTGAGTCGTTCATTTATGACAGGGTCAGAGACAGCGTCTATTCCATCCGTACAGATTCAATTCCCGGCATACAGGACCTGCCCGATTACGTTAAGGACTATCCGAAACAAATGGAGGAGAAAAAGAAGAAACCGTCCAATCGTCCGGTGACGATCCTTTCGCTCAACTGGTCTCCAGGGGGAACACATGCAGTGGCTGATATCCGTTCGCAGGACAATAAGGACCGCTGGTTGATGTTACTGGATACATCCAACGGCAAATGGAAATTACTGGACAGGCAAAGGGATGAAGCCTGGATCGGGGGTCCGGGTACAGGTGGTTTTGGTAGCGGCAATACCGGGTGGATCGATGATCAAACCTTTTGGTTTCGTTCCGAAGCTACCGGTTATTCGCATCTTTATACCATCCGGGTAAATACTGGTGAAAAAAAACCACTCACATCGGGTACGTACGAAGTGCAGCAAGTGTTGCTGTCCAAAGACAAAAAATATTTCTACATCAGTACGAATGAAGTGCAGCCCGGCGAGCAGCATTACTATCGTCTTGGGATCGCGGATGGTAAAAAGGAAAAGCTGACCACGATGACCGGATCCAGCCAGGTAACGCTTTCGCCGGATGAGAAATGGATGGCCATACTCCATTCCTATACCAATAAACCCTGGGAGCTTTACCTGCAGGAAAATTGGCCGGCCGGTAAGAAAACAAGTACAACACAACCGGTACAGATAACCAACAAAGCGCAAAGCGATGAGTTTAAATCGTACAATTGGAAAGACCCCGAAGTTGTAACCTTTAAAGCGGGTGATGGAGCAACTGTTTACGCCCGGTTGTATAAACCGGCGAACCCGCATCCGGGTAAACCGGCTGTTTTGTTTGTTCACGGTGCAGGCTACCTGCAGAATGCACATAAATGGTGGAGCAGTTATTTCCGGGAATATATGTTCAATAATATGCTGGCCGATAACGGTTACTATGTTATGGATATTGATTACCGGGGCAGTGCCGGATATGGCCGCGACTGGCGGACGGGGATCTATCGTCATATGGGTGGCAGGGACCTCAGCGATCATGTTGACGCAGTGAAATACCTGGTGAATAATTTCGGTGTCAATCCGAAAAATATAGGTCTTTATGGCGGTTCCTACGGAGGGTTTATCACCCTGATGGGCCTGTTCACCGAACCGGATGTATTTGCGGCGGGCGCCGCTCTCCGCCCCGTTACCGATTGGGCCAATTATAATCATGGCTACACGTCCAATATTTTGAATGAACCGTACAACGACAGCATTGCCTACCGGAAAAGTTCGCCCTATTATTTTGCGGATGGATTGAAGGGACATTTGCTGATCTGCCACGGCATGGTGGA
>CAZEZE010000271.1:0-4266 GCA_964516445.1 uncultured Chitinophaga sp.
CACTAGGTACCCGCGGCTTCCAGCACTTCATAAGTGTTTATGTTCATCATATTGAAAATGATAGAGAGCTCGTTCAACAGGGCGATGTTCAGGTCGCGCTGCGTGTTCTCAATGATCTTCGCCGCTTCGGCCACTTTGATGGAAGAGGCCCTGTGCACACCGGCCTTTACCACCAGTTCGTAGGTCTTCGCGATCTCTTCCAATGAACCCGCATCACAACCCGAAACAACTTTTATGATGGAAGAAAGTGTATGGTTCTTATCACCCGGGTTGATCCTTTCCGGGGAGTAGCCCAGTTTAAAATCGGTGACATTCTTCAGCCCGGAGATCTGCTCAATGATGGGCAGGCAATCTTCCTCGGTACACCCGGGGTATACGGTAGATTCGAAAACCACATAGTCTCCTTTTTTGATCACTTTTCCGACCGTTTCGGAGGCTCTTTTCACCGGCGTAAGATCCGGCACGTTATGTTCATCCACCGGTGTGGGAACGGCGACGATGAAAAACCGCGCTTCCCGCAATACATCCAGTGAATCCGTGAACGTAATATCACACCCGTCAAAGTCCGCTTTTTCCAGCTCATTACTTGGATCGATCCCTTGTTTCATCATTTCGATCCTTTTGGCACTGATATCAAAACCGATCACGGAGATCTTCCTGGCGAATTCCAGCGCGATTGGGAGGCCCACATAGCCCAGGCCGATCACGGCCAGTTTCGCTTTTTTATCAACTAGTTCCTGGTACATGTTTTATTTCTGGCTGATGAATTCTTTGGGTTGTTTGTTCCACTCTTCCTCGGGGAGTGACCGGAAATACTCATAGGTCAGTTTCAAACCTTCACCCCGGTTAATCTTGGGCTCCCACCCCAGCAGCTTTTTCGCCTTGGTGATATCCGGTTGCCGTTGCTTCGGGTCATCCACGGGCAACGGTTTATAAGTGATCTTAACTTTATTTCCGGTGAGCTTCAGCACTTCTTCCGCAAAATCTTTTAAGGAGATCTCATTCGGGTTGCCGATGTTTACGGGCATTACATAATCACTCAGCAACAGCCGGTAAATGCCTTCCACCAGGTCGTCCACATAACAGAAACTCCGGGTCTGGGAACCATCCCCGAAAACGGTCAGGTCCTCGCCCCGCAAGGCCTGGCCTATAAAAGCGGGCAGGGCCCTTCCGTCATTCAGCCGCATCCTCGGGCCGTACGTATTGAATATGCGTACGATCCTGGTATCCACGCCGTGAAATGTATGATAGGCCATGGTAATGGATTCCATATAACGCTTGGCCTCATCGTAAACCCCTCTCGGACCAACCGGGTTCACATTGCCCCAGTACTCTTCTGTCTGCGGGTGTACCTGCGGATCGCCGTACACTTCACTGGTGGAGGCAACAAGCATTCTTGCTCCTTTCGCTTTGGCAAGACCCAGGCAATTATGTGTACCCATCGCCCCTACTTTGAGTGTCTGGATGGGGATCTTCAGGTAATCGATCGGGCTGGCCGGCGAGGCGAAGTGCAGGATATAATCCAGGTTGCCGGGGATATGGATGAACTTGGTCACATCATGGTGATAAAACTCAAATTGCTCCAGTTTGAAAAGATGCTCGATATTTTTCAGGTCACCGGTAATAAGATTGTCCATGGCAAAGACATGGTAACCTTCACGGATGAACCTGTCACAAAGGTGCGAACCGAGGAAACCAGCCGCACCGGTGATCAGAACCCGTTTGCGCCCGGAAGTATTGGAGGATGAATTGCCGTTAGCGTCTGATGGTGTCACGATTTACTATTTAATATTTACTATTTATCACTGCCTCTGGTTAAACGCGTGTTTCACTCCCCTTAAGTGGATGGGGTATCACTTCCCTTCCCACACTCAGGTAATAATAACCAAGGTCCTTCATCGCGGAAAGGTCGAACAGGTTTCTTCCGTCGAAGATAGCTTTGTTTTTCAGGCTGGCGTCCAGCTTTGAAAAATCAGGGGTACGGAATTCATTCCATTCTGTAGCAATGATCAGCGCGTCGGCATTCTCCAGGGCTTCGTACTGGCTTTCCGTGTATTTTACCTGGTCGCCGATCTCGTTCCTCACATTCTTCATGGCCTCGGGGTCGAACACAGCAACCGTAGCCCCTTCTTTCAGCAGTTCACGAATGATATATAATGCCGGCGCTTCCCGGATATCATCCGTATTGGGTTTGAAGGCCAGTCCCCAGAGGGCAAAATGTTTACCCTTCAGATTGTTGTTGAAATATTTTTTGATACCCGGGAGCAGGTGCAGTTTCTGCGATTCATTCACCTCCATCACCGCGTTCAGTATTTTGAATTCATAATTCACATCGGTGGATGATTTTACCAGGGCTTGCACGTCCTTGGGAAAACAGCTTCCGCCATAACCAATACCCGGGAACAGGAACCTTTTCCCGATCCTTTCATCGCTGCCCATACCGCGGCGTACCATGTCCACATCGGCGCCGAGTTTTTCACAGAGCCGGGCGATCTCGTTCATGAAAGATATCTTGGTGGCCAAAAAAGAATTGGCGGCGTACTTTGTCAGTTCTGCTGAACGTTCGTCCATATAGATCACCGGGTTGCCCTGCCGAACAAAGGGCGCATACAGATCACTCAGTATCTTTTTGGCCCTTTCGGAGCTGGTACCGATCACTACCCGGTCGGGTTTCATGAAATCATCTACGGCCACGCCTTCCCGCAGGAATTCGGGGTTGCTGACCACATCAAATTCCCCTTTGTAGTTCTGTTCGATGGCGGCCTGCACTTTCTCCGCGGTACCCACCGGTACCGTACTCTTATCAATGATCACTTTATAACTACTAAGCAGCTTTCCCAGGTCACCCGCCACGCCAAGGATATATTTCAGGTCGGCGGATCCATCCTCACCGGGAGGCGTCGGCAATGCCAGGAAAATGATCACGGCGTCTTTGATGCCCTCCGCGAGACTGGTGGTGAAATGCAGGCGGTTCTCTTTCAGGTTGCGGAGAAAAAGTTTTTCCAGCCCCGGCTCGTAAATGGTGATCTCACCATTGCTCAGTTTACTGATTTTTGCGGCATCGATATCAACGCAGGTCACATCATTGCCCGTTTCGGCAAAGCAAGTTCCTGTCACCAGTCCAACATAGCCTGTTCCAACTACTGCAATCTTCATAAAGGTTTATTTTTTTAAGAATTCCAAAACTTTTGAGGTGATATGTTCCAGTTGCTCCTCCTCCAGTTCCGTATGCACAGGAAGGGAGATCACTCTTTCGGTGAGCCAGTCGGTAACCGGCATTTCCTGTGCCGCCACATTGAACTGTTCAAACATCTTTTGTTTATGCCCCGGCACCGGGTAATAGATCATGGAGGGGATGCCGTTCTCTGACAGGAATTTTTTCAGTCCCTCGCGGTTCACATCTTCGAGCAGGATAGTGTACTGGTGAAAAACATGATCGGAATATGCAGCCCGGAACGGGGTGGTTATTTTCGGGTTACCGGTAAAAGCTTTGTCGTAATGATCAGCCGCGGCTCTTCTTGCAGCGGCATAATCATCCAGGTGCCGCAATTTGATATTCAGTATCGCCGCCTGTATCGAGTCGAGCCTGCTGTTACAACCCACCACATCATGATAGTACTGCCTGCTCTGGCCGTGGTTGGCAATCATTTTCATTTTCGCGGCGAGTTCATCGTCGTTTGTGAAAATGGCGCCGCCGTCGCCAAAAGCGCCCAGGTTCTTGGAAGGATAAAAAGAAGTGGCGCCGATATGACCGATGGTTCCGGTTTTCTTTCGGCTGCCATCCGGAAAAATATAATCACACCCGATGGCCTGGGCATTATCCTCGATCACATAGAGTTTATATTTCGCGGCGATGGCCATGATCTCCACCATCGGGGCCGACTGTCCGTATAAATGAACCGGTACGATGGCCTTTGTTTTCGGGGTAATGGCTTTCTCCACAGCGGCCGGATCGATACAGAAAGTTTTAGGGTCTACTTCCACAAAAACCGGGGTGAGTTGAAGCAGCGCGATCACTTCCGTCGTGGCGATATAAGTAAAGGAGGGAGTGATGACCTCGTCACCCGGACGGAGCCCGAGCGCCATCATCGCGATCTGGAGAGCATCGGTGCCGTTGGCGCAGGGTATCGTATGCTTAATTCCGAGATATGCCGAAAGATGAGCCGAAAAATCCTGCACGGCCTTCCCGTTAATGAAAGCCGTACTTTCCATTACATCGATGACGGCCTTGTCCACTTCGGGTTTGATCTTATGATACTGTGTCCT